>JACQED010000246.1 GCA_016200785.1 Chloroflexota bacterium | reverse complement strand
CGGGCGGCCTCCCGCGCCGAATGAACACAAAGTACGATCCGGCGCCCACAGCGATCAGCAACGCGACAATTCCCGCGATAACCAACGGCGAACCACCTCGCCTCGCGCCGAATTCCAGAGTCACTACGGTCTGCGCCAGCAGGTACGCTCCGGTTCGCGCCGTCGTGGTCAGCGAATAACCGGGCGGGCTGGCCGCCTCAACTTGATATGCCCCGGGCGCGAGTCCCTCGAAGCAGTGCGGCTCGCTTATTCCGTCGGTCTTATGTTCGCCCACCAGTGCCCCGTTCGTCGAGGCGAGAACGCGAAAGGTTCCTTCGGCCAACAGCGACTCGCTCGATCCTTTAACGCCGTCGCCGTTCGCATCGGCGTACATGATGACGCAGACCTTCCCGGTTTGCGCCCCCGGCGACGCGTCGGCGATCGGGGAGGCAGTCGGCGCAACACTTGCGCTCGAAGTCGGCGCTTCGCTCGCGGGCGCAGTCATCGCCGCTGTCGTCGGCGCAGGCCCGCCGGCGGCACCAAGAATGAGGCGTTGGCCGGCAAAGATGTTCGTGTTGGCGAGATGGTTCAGGTCGCGCATGGCCTCCACGGTCGTGCCCGCCGCAATGGCGATGTCGAGCAGCGTGTCGCCGGGTTGAACGACGTAGATGATCGATCCATCGCTGCCAGGCGTCGGGGTGATGATCTTGCGCGGAGCGGTCGGCGGGGGACTCGTCGGCGTCGGGGCTGTCGTGGGAGGCGCGGTGGCCGTCGCCGGCGGCGAGGTCGCCGTCGCCGGAGTGACGGGCGTGCTGGTCGGCCCGACGCCGATGGCCGTCAGGCTGGTCGAGTCGAAGTAGACGTTGTTGTCGTTCTGGCATGCGGTGGGGTGAGCAGAGATGAAGACCGTGATTGATTTGGCCTGCGCCACGACTTCGACGCTCATCTCGTACCACGAGTCGAAGCGATTTTCCGACGCCGACCACACGACGGCGCCCGCCGAGGGCGACGCGCCGCCGGTGGGATCGATCCCGACTTGCATGTTCGCCCCGCCGGCGAGATTGGACGGCGTGGGATCACTGCCGGGGTTGGCATCCATCACCGCATAAGCGGTGAAACGCAGGCGCACACCGGCACCGATGTTGCTGTTGCTGACCGTTTGCTTCAAGCCGGCCCAATACGACTTCGCGCCGTCAATAGAAATCTTGACGGACTGGTGGCTGTTGTAGACATGGAATGGATCGTCGCCCTGATACGTGTTGGCGCTGATCGTCGGGGCCTGATAGTCGCACCCGGAACCCTGGACGACCGACCAAGTTTCCCACGGCGCGAAGTCGCCTTCGAGGTCTGTGTTTTGGAGACCGACGGCTTCCCCCTGCTGCGGCGGCACGCCCAACGACGCGCCCGGCGCTCCCGGGCCGATCAGCACACTCATCACGATGGCCGCCGCCAGTCGCCGCATCATCGCATCGTTGATTTCAGGTAACCGTCTAGCGAAGCTTCGCCTCAAACCGACGAGTTTCCACCGCAGAGCACGCGGAGTTCGCTGAGATTTTTCAGAGCCGCTCTGCGTTCTCTGCGAACTCAGCGGTAAGACTTGCTCTGCCTGTAAAGAATTTGGCCTGTCAAGGATTTCAGTCCGCCGCCAGGCTTTTACCACGAAGGCACGAAGACACGAAGGACACACACCTGCCCTGGCGGGCGGTGCCAGGGAAGAAAGCGTCGTGAAACTTGGTGTCCTTGTGTCTTGGTGGTTAGAAAGGGCCGCGTGACCTGAACGCTTACCATGCCCCGGCGGACGAGATGGAACGCCTCAAGGCGCCGGCTTGGCCACCACGGCCACCCGATGTCTGTTGCCGGTGTACGGCCAACAGGTCAGCAGTGTGAGTCGCACGTCGGATGTCGGATCGAAGTAGGCCAGGTTGGCGGCTTGCTGTTCCGGCACGATGCCCGCCTCTTGAAAGGTCGTCACGCTCTCGACGGTGTAATGCCACACCTGCGCCCTCGTGCTGACCTCCACCAGATCGCCCGCCTTCAGTTCGTTCAACCGCCGGAACACCTCGCCCAGACTCGTGCTGACCTCCACCAGATCGCCCGCCTTCAGTTCGTTCAACCGCCGGAACACCTCGCCCAGAATGTTGTTGTGACCGTAGATGACCGTGTTGCCGACCGTCCCCGGCGGCGCGCTGCTCACCAGAAAGCCGGCCGCGTAGCCGGGCGAGTCGTAAATCGCCGCCTCGCCTTCCAGATGCCAGCCGACCGGAACGACGGCGCTGTCCACTCCAATGGCGGCGATGCGGATTTGCGTCGGCAGGTTCGCGCCGATCTCATTGGCAGCCAGCGACGCCAGGCCGGGATCGGGCGGCTGAGACACGAAGCCGGTCAACGCGGCCAGCGTCGGAATCAGCGACGCCGAGGTTGGGGCGGGCGTGCTGCTCGGCAGGGGCGGCAGAGTCGCAGTCGCGCCGGGGCCGGCCAGCGGCGTGAAGGTCGGGTAGGGCGCGGGCGCGAGAAACGTTATGGCGGCCGGCGGAGCGAGAGGCGTCGCCACCGCGGGCGGCGGGAGCGTTTTCGGCTGGCCGGAACAGGCGGGGAGGGAGATCAGCA
>JACQED010000245.1 GCA_016200785.1 Chloroflexota bacterium | reverse complement strand
CGTTGGAGCGATGGAGCGCGTCGGCGCGCGTGAATGTGGTCGAGAGTCGCGGCATCCGGTCTTTGCCCGGCCTGAGTTACACCTATCTCGCTCCCCCGCCGCCACAGCACGGGCTTGCGATTGACGGCGACGCCCTCGCGCCAATTACCAATTACCAATCCCCAATCTCCGATCTCGACTTTCCCGCCTACCTCCCCGAATCCCTCGCCTTTGCCCCGCGCCGCGGAGCAAACGCGCTTGTGATTGAGCCGGGCGGCGGCCTGGACGTATTGGTGGCATTGGCCTCCGGCGCGAGACACGTCACGGCGCTTCACGGCGAACCGCTGGCAGCGGAGATCATCGGTGAATTCGGGAGCGGCCTGTACGGCGATTCGCGTGTGACGGTGGTGCACGAGTCGGCGCGCACCTTCCTCGCCCGTTCGGCAGAACGATTCGATGTGGTGCTTCTGGCGCTGACCGATCCGTACCGCCCGGTGACCTCCGGCGCGTACAGCCTGGCCGAGACGTATTTGCTCACCGAAGAGGCCTTCGGCGCATACCTCGATCATCTCAAGCCGGCAGGCGTTTTCATCGTGGGCCGCTGGCTGCAATCGCCGCCGTCCGAGGAACTGCGGCTTTACGCGACGATCCACGGCGACTTTCTTTGTGAAGCCCGGGGGGTTTGACGGGGCCGAGGTCGCCTCGGCGCGGGCCTTTGCCGCGTCGCGGCGGTTTGACATGATGGCCGCTCCCGGCCTGCGCCCCGACGAGGTGAATCTTTTCAACATCCTGCCGCAGCCCGTGTACTCAGACGCATTCACCGCGCTGCGCACGGCTTCCGACCGGCGCGTATTCTTCGCCGCCTACCCCTTCGACATTCGCCCGGCGACGGACGACCGGCCGTTTTTCTTTCACCTCTTCAAGTGGTCACAGACTCCGGCGACTTTGCAGACGCTGGGCAAAACGTGGCAGCCGTTCGGGGGAAGCGGTTACTTCGTGCTGCTGGCATTGCTGGCATTGGCGTCGGTATTGTCGGCTGCGTTGATTGCCGTTCCGCTCGTCGCGCGGCGCGTGTCACGTACCACGGTTCACGTATCACGCGCCACCCGTCACTCGCCACTCACCTACTTCGCCTTCATCGGCTTCGGCTTCCTGCTGATCGAAATCCCGCTGGCCCAGCGTTACGTGCTCTACCTGGGCCGTCCGATCTATGCTCTCGCGGCGGTGCTGGGCGGACTGCTCGCCTTTTCGGGCCTCGGCAGTTTGCTCACGCGCCGTGTGCCGCTGCGCGCCGCGCTCATTGCCATCGCCGGCCTGGCGCTGATCTATTCGCCTTTCACGCGCTGGCTGTTTGAGGTGGGGGCCGGGCTGCCGCCGTGGGCGCGGCTGATCGCGGCGGCGCTGTCACTCGCGCCCATCGGCTTGCCGATGGGCGTGCCCTTCGCCGCGGGGCTGGCGAGGCTGGAAGGAAACGGGGAAAATGAGGGAATAAAAGGAACTGGGATTCCGCTGGCCTGGGCGGTGAACGGCGGGGCATCGGTGGTGAGCGCGGTGCTGGCGGCGATACTGGCGCTGTCGTTCGGGTTCAACGCGGTGCTCGCGCTTGGCGCAGCCGCCTACGGACTCGCCGCCCTGACTCCTCCCACGCCAATACGCAATGAGGCTTCTCGTTGAGCCTGGGCGCTCGCATCCGCTTATCCGTTTCGTATCCGTTGTCCTATTTCCCACCCACCAGCGGCACAAACGACACGTCCAGTATCCGATAGGCCGTCGTCTCCTCGCCCTCTTTGACGAACTTCCACAACACCTGGTAGCCGCCGACCGGGCCGATGGGGATGACGAGGCGGCCGCCCGGCTTGAGTTGGGCGACGAGGGGCTGCGGCAAATGGTCGGGCGAGGCGGTGACGATGATCGCGTCGTAGGGCGCATGCGCCTCCCAGCCATAGTAGCCGTCAGCCTGAGTCGAGACGACGTTGGCGTAGCCGAGGGCGTCGAGCCGGGTGCGGGCTGCCTGCGCGAGTTCGGGGATGATTTCGACGGTGTAAACCTCGTCGAGGATTTGAGCTTTCGACGGTATAAACTTCGTCGAGGATTTGAGCCAACACCGCAGCCTGATAACCTGACCCGGTGCCGATTTCCAGCACGCGCTCGTCGCCCTTCAGTTCGAGCAGCGATGTCATCAGCGCCACAATGTACGGCTGCGAGATCGTCTGCCCGTAGCCGATGGGCAGGGGATGATCGTCGTAAGCCCGATCGAGAAACTCCGGCGGAACGAAGGCGTGGCGCGGCACGGCGCGCATCGCCGCCAGCGTCGCCGCGTCGGTCACGCCGCGCGCTTCGATCTGCTCACGCACCATTCGCTCACGCGCGGCGGCGAAGGCGGGGGCTTCGGTGGCCGAGGGGGCAGGCGACGGAGATTGGACGGTGAGGATTGGAGATTGGAGATTAGGAGTTGGGGATTGAGGCGTGGTAATTGGAGATTGCGGCGCTCGACAGGCTGTGAGCACAGTCAGCAGGGCGATGACAATTCTCCAGCGAGTCGGGAACTGGATCGACATGGCCTATCACCGCGTCTCCCCGGCTTTGGCTTTGAGCGCTCGCAACTGGGCGACCACCTCCGGCGGGAAGCCGGCGATCTCAGCAAAGGTGAGTTGCGGGTCGGGCAGTTCCTCGGCCCACAGCCAATTCACGTTCAGCCAGAAGCCGGGGATGGTTTTCGACCGGTAGATGCCGTCTTCGCCGACGGGCACAGGTTGATACTTGCCATGCTTGTCGAGTTGATAGAAGTCCGCCCGCTGGCGGCCGGGCCGAGGATCGATCACCCAGTATTCGGGCACGCCGGCGTCTTCGTACTCCTCGAACTTGTCAACCCGATCGCGATGAACGCTATCGTTCGAGACTATCTCGACGATGAGATCGGGCGCGCCAGCGACACGATCTCGGGTGCGGCGATCGGCGTGCTCGCCGGCAACAAACATGATGTCCGGCTCGCGGGACGAACCCTCCGGCGTGGCCTTCAGTTCAAAGGGCGGCAGTCGGATTTTGCCCATATTGAAGAATCGCACGAAGAATTCCATCAGGGCAAACAGGAATTCCATCACCGTCTGGTGTTCATCTTTTGTCGGCGTGAAGACAATCACCTCCCCGTTCACCCACTCGGCATGAGTGTCCTCGTCGGCCCACTGGAGGAATTCCTCGTAGGTCATTTTGAGCCGCTGTTGCCCTTCAGTGTCCGCCGCAACCGGCGCTTCTCGCGTTACCATGGCCGCAACTCCTTGTTGACACGGGTCGCCGGGACCAACAGAATATGTCGTCCGACCCGGCCCATCCGTTCAATCGAACAATCCGTGTCCTTCTCCTCGCGCATTGTAGCACACCTCCTCGCCGATTCACGCCTCGCGCGTTTCATCCATCAAACCTCAACAGCGCCTCCGCCCTCGGTTGCAGATACAACACAGGAATGCCCCACTCAGGCCGGACTTGCGCATCACCGCCTTGCGGCCTTCAGCGAGTCCGGCCTCTCCCGCGAAACCGTCGGCCAGCCCGCTGTAGCGCTGGCACGCGAAGACCGTGCCCGGCCAGATCGGCGAGGGCGGCGCGGAATGGTTCGCGGACGGCGTCGCCCAGGCGCGCCACGAGATCGCGGCAACGCCCTCGCGCCGGGCAAAGGTCTCCAGCGGCGTCGTCCCTCGCGCGGCGTACAGCTGACGGCGGGCGGAGCAGCGGCCTTCGAGGAACGGTCAAATCCTCGAATCGGCGTTCGCGCATTTACTTGATCAAATACGTCACCGACACATCCACTTGAACCGAAATCTGGCCGGGCTGTACGGGAACGGGCTGTCCGTTATCGGCGCTGAGAGGCGCGGCGACCTGCCGCTGCGACACGCCGTAGTTGGTGTAATACGCTTCGCTGATGGTGAACGGCTTGTCGATCGTCACACCGGCGGCCTTTGCCAGTTGATCGGCGCGGGCTTTCGCGTCGGCCATGGCCTTTTCGCGCGCCTCCGCCGCCAGCGCGTCGGTGTTTTCAACGCCGAACTGGATGTCCGAAATCTGGTTGGCCCCGGCGCCGATCGCATCCTGCAAGCCTTCGCCAACTTTGGAGAGGTCACGGAACTTCACCCGCACCGCGTTCTCGATCACGAACTCGCGCTTGTCGGAGAGAGTTCCGTCGGGGTTGGTGACCTGTTGAATGGTGATGGTGAAGTTGGACGTCTGAATGTCTTTGTCTTCGACGCCCACTTTCGTCAGCGCGGAGATTACGCCGGCCATCAGCCGCGTGTTGTCGTCGGAGGCGATCTTCACTTTCTCGTCGCGCGTGACGACCGATATTTGCGCGGTAGCAATATCCGGCGAGCCGTGAGCCGTGCCGGAGCCGCTGACGTTGATGGTGCGCAAGTTAGCGGCGTCGCCGGATCGATCCCCGGCGCAGGCAGGGGCGGCGGCCAGCGCCAGCATGGCGATCAGAAAAGGCAAAGTTGAAACGCGTTTGAACATGGGGATACTCCTCTCGTTTCCAAATGGCGTAACCGTTCAGTCCGCCGCCAGGCCTTTACCACGAAGGCACGAAGACACGAAGGACACAAAGAAAGCATCGTGAAACTTGGTGTCTTTGTGTCTTGGTGGTTAGAAAGGGCCGCGTGACCTGAACGCTTACCTCGGAACATAGACGCCGATGGGAGAGCTACGGTTCCAGAAGTTCCCCAACGGAAGCAATGATCCGGCAAGCGGCATCAGGGAACAGGCCGGTCGGATCAAAGAGGATCGGAACGAGGCCGGCGTTTTGCGCGCCGACGACGTCGGCATAATAGTTGTCGCCGACGTGGGCCGTCGAATGAGCCGGGACGCCGGCCATCTCGAGGGCGCGATGAAAGATCGCCGGCTCAGGCTTCCAACTCTGCGCTTCGCCGGCGGAGAGAGTGAAGTCAAAGAGGTCGGCCATCCCGTGCTGTTCGGCTATCGAGTCGAGGGCCTCGTCTCGATTGGAGACGAGGCCGACGATATAGCCGCGATCGCGAAGCGCGGCGAGGGTGTCAATCACGTCCGACCCGAGCACCGAAACGGATTGATATTCGGAAAGGAAGCGGCGCTGGATGGCTTCGGCGTAATCGTCGATCGGGCCGGTCGCGCCGAGCAATACCAGCTGGCGGCGCGAGATCTCCAGCCAACCGCCGGCCTCGCCCATTTCGGCGAAGAGGCGATCCACCGTTGAGCGGTCAGCCCAGAATTGATGCTGCCAGCGCTCGGCGCTTCGGACGGCCTCCGGCGTGAAATCCAAGCCGAGGTCGCGCCCGTATTGAATGAAGGTTTGGTAGCCCGAAGGCTGATTGAATCGCAGAGTGCCGTCGAGGTCGAAGAGGTAGGCGCGGAGGCCGTTGGGGGAGGGGGACATGAGGGCATTATACCAAAAGGTATTAGCCCCCGATGCGCGACATCTCCACTTTCGGCAACCAGATTGTCTCGGACGAGCGAATCTCCGAATAGCGATCGTCGCGGCCCCGCCAAATGGACGCAATGGCCTCGGCGAGTTCAGCCTCGGAAGCGCCGCCGCGCAGAAGGCGGCGAAGGTCGTGGCCTCTCACCGCGAAGAGGCAGGTGTAGAGCAAACCTTCGGCTGAAAGGCGCGCGCGGGTGCAATTGCCGCAGAAGGGCTGCGTCACCGAGGCGATGACGCCGATCTCGCCGCTCCGGTCGCGATAGCGCCATCGTCCGGCGACCTCGCCCCGATAGTTCGGCTCGATCGGTTCGAGCGGCATCTGCGCGTCAACCGTCGAGACGATCTCGCGCGCGGAGACGACGTCGTCCATGCGCCAGCCGTTGGTGTGGCCCACGTCCATATACTCGATGAAGCGCAGGATGTGGCCCGTGCGGCGAAAGCGGCGGGCCATGGGGAGTATGCTCCCCTCGTTGACGCCGCGCTTCACGACCATGTTGATCTTCACCGGCGCGAGGCCCACCGAAGCCGCCGCCTCGATCCCCTCCAGCACGCGCTCCACCGGAAAATCCACGTCGTTCATCGCCATGAATACGTCGTCGTCGAGCGAGTCGAGACTCACGGTGACGCGCTTTAGGCCGGCGTCCTTGAGCGTGCGCGCTTTCTTCGCGAGGAGCGCGCCGTTCGTCGTCAGCGTGAGATCGAGGCCGGGGATGCGCGCCAGCATCTCGACGAGCCGTTCCAGATCCCGGCGCACCAGCGGCTCGCCGCCGGTGAGACGAATCTTCTTGACGCCGAGGGGGACGAAGAGGCGGGCGAGGCGTTCGATCTCCTCGAACGTCAGCAATTGATCGCGCTCAAGGAATTGATAGTCGCGCCCGAAGACTTCTTTGGGCATGCAATAGACACAGCGGAAGTTGCATCGGTCGGTGACCGAGATGCGGAGGTCACGAAGGGGCCGGGAGAGCGTATCGAATACCATCGGGATTCCCATAGCGTTGTGCCATTCTAACATAACCCTGCCGGATTCGTCAAAATGGAACATCTAATCGTGCTACAGCCTCGGCGTCGAAATCAC
>JACQED010000238.1 GCA_016200785.1 Chloroflexota bacterium | reverse complement strand
CCTTCGGCTTCTTGCGCGCCTCAAAGAGCTCTTCGACGCGCGGCAGGCCCACGGTGATGTCGCCGCCGGCGGCGACGCCGCCGGTGTGGAACGTGCGCAGGGTCAACTGCGTGCCCGGCTCGCCAATGGACTGCGCCGCGACGATGCCGACGGCCGCGCCGACCTCGACCAGCGCGCCTCGTCCGAGGTCGCGCCCGTAGCACAGCGCACACACGCCGAACTGGTAGGCGCAGGTGAGCGTCGAGCGCACGAACACCTCGCCGATCTCATCCTTTCGGGCCGGCAGGGTGCGATCCTTCGGCACGAGCGCCTGGATGCGCTGGGCGGCGGCCTCGTCGACGATCTCGTTGCGCGCGACGATCACTTCGCCCGTTTTGGGATCGACGATCTGCCGCGCCGCCGTGCGCCCGATCACGCGGTCGAACATCATCTGCCCGGCCACGTCGTCCGAGTAGCGGACGTAGATGCCGCCTTCGGCGCCGCAGTCGTGACCGTTCACGATCACGTCCTGCGCCACATCCACCAGGCGCCGCGTCAAGTAACCGGCATCGGCGGTGCGGAGCGCGGTGTCGGCCAGACCCTTGCGCGCGCCGTGCGTCGAGATGAAGTATTCGAGCGCGGTCAGCCCGTCGCGGAAATTCGAGCGGATGGGCAGAGGGATGATGCGGCCCGACGGGTCGGCCATGAGGCCGCGCATCCCGGCCAACTGCGAGATCGGGCCGAAGCCGCCTTTCGTCGCTCCGGACTTCGCCATCATGCTGAGCGAGCCGGCCGGGTCGAGGTGCGCCGACACGGCCTTCGCCACGTCGTCGCGGGCTTTCGTCCACAGATCGATGGTGCGCTCCTCGAGTTCTTTGTCGGTCAGCAAGCCGCGGCGGAACTGACGCTCGACCTCGCCGACCTCCTGCGTGGTTTGATCGACAATCTCCTGCTTCTCCGGCGGAACGGTCAGGTCGGAGATGGCGATCGTCGTGCCGGACCGAGTGGCATACTTGAAGCCGATGTTCTTGATCTGATCGACCACCTCGGTGGTGATTTCGGAGCCGACGACCTGATAGCACTGGCCGACGAGTTTTTGCAGAGCGCCTTTGTCGAGCGTCTCGTTGACGAAGCGCATCTCTTCGGGCATGACGCGATTGAAGATGGCGCGCCCCACGGTGGTCTCGACCATGCGGCGTCGAGCTTTGCCGTCGGCGAAGCGCTCGTTCTTCTCGTTGTAGTGAGTCGGGATGTAGAGTTTGATCTTGGCGTGAATGTCCAACTGGCCGAGGCTGTAGGCCAGTTCCACCTCGTCGATGTCGGCAAAGGCGCGCTCGTTTCCCTTCTTCTCGCCGGCCTGCAGTACCGTCAGGTAGTAAACCCCGAGCACCATGTCCTTCGACGGCCCGACGACCGGCTCGCCGTCGGCCGGCTTGAGCAAGTTGTGCGTCGAGAGCATCAACGTGCGGGCCTCTTCCACGGCCTTCTGCGACAGCGGCAGGTGGACGGCCATCTGGTCGCCGTCGAAGTCGGCATTGAAGGCGGTGCAGACCAGCGGGTGAATCTGGATCGCTTTGCCCTCCACCAAGACCGGCTCGAAGGCCTGGATGCCGAGGCGGTGAAGCGTCGGCGCGCGGTTCAACAACACCGGGCGATCCTTGATCACGCCTTCCAGAACTTCCCACACCTCGGGTCGCTCGCGCTCGATAATGCGCTTCGCGCCTTTGACATTGGACGCGTAGTTGTACTCGACGAGTTTGGCGATGACGAACGGCCGGTACAGTTCGAGCGCCATCGTCTTCGGCAGGCCGCACTGGTGGAGCTTCAACTTCGGGCCGATCACGATGACCGAGCGCCCGGAGTAGTCCACACGCTTGCCCAGCAGATTGCGGCGGAAACGGCCTTTCTTGCCTTTGAGCATATCGCTCAACGATTTGAGTTCGCGGCGACCCCGGCGCGACAGCGCCTTGCCGCGCTGAGAGTTGTCAATGAGCGAGTCGACTGCCTCCTGCAACATGCGCTTCTCATTGCGCACGATGACGTCGGGCGCGCCGAGTTCGAGCAAGCGCTTGAGGCGGTTGTTGCGGTTGATCACTCGCCGATACAGGTCGTTGAGGTCGGAAGTGGCGAAGCGTCCGCCGTCCAATTGCACCATCGGGCGCAGGTCGGGTGGGATGACCGGCAGGATGGTCAGCACCATCCATTCGGGCCGGTTGGCCGACCGGCGCAGCGCCTCGACAACCTTCAGCCGCTTGGTCGCTTTCTTCTTTTTCTGCTTGGATTTGGTGGTGCGAACCTCATGCCAGAGCTCCTTGGAAAGCCTGTCCAAGTCCATCGCCTTGAGAATTTCGAGGAAGGCCTCCGCGCCCATATCGGACTTGAAGACCTGGCCCCACTTTTGCTTGAGCTCGCGAAACTTGGCCTCGCCCAGAAACATCATCTGGTGCAGACCGAGCAACAGCTCGCGCTCGGTGCCGACGTTGTTGCGCACCTTGTCCGAGTCGTCGTCCAGTTGACCGCGGAGTTTGACGACCTGATCGTCGGCCTCGGCTTTGGCTTTTTCGATGTCCATCTTGATCGCGTCGAGGCGTTTGTCGCGTTTCTCTTTCAGTTCAGCCTCGATGTCGCCAACCTGGGCCTTGACCGTCTGAGTGAGCAGGCTGAGGTGCTTTCGCGAGATCGAGTCGCCCTTGTCGGCGATCACGGCGTCGGTGGGCGCGAAAACAACCGGGACGCGGATCGTCGAGTCCATCTTTTCGTTGAGGGATCGTTCAAGTTTCTGGCCCTCTTTGATAATGGGGTCGATCTTGGCCTCGACCTCTTCGTCGAACTTGGCCTTGACCGCCTCTTTGCGGGACTCGCACTCGGCCAGTTTGCGGTCGCGGTGATTCTTGACCGCGGCGATCTTGGCGTTGATCTCGTCAGCCTTGCGCTTCTCCTCGCGCAGGATTTCATCGTCGAGGCGCTTGAGCGCCTTCTGGCGCGCGTCCTCGTCAACGTGCGTGACGACATACTGGGCGAAGTAAAGCACCCGGTCGAGGTTGCGGCGGGAGACGTCGAGTAATAGGCCGAGATACGAGGGCACGCGGCGGGTGTACCACACGTGAGCCACCGGCGCGGCGAGTTCGATGTGACCCATGCGCTCGCGCCGCACCGAGGCGCGCGTCACTTCCACGCCGCACTTGTCGCAGATGATGCCTTTATAACGGACGTTCTTGTATTTGCCGCAGTAACATTGCCAGTCTTTGGTCGGGCCAAAGATAGCTTCGCAGAACAGCCCATCCTTCTCAGGCCGCAAACGGCGATAGTTAATCGTTTCAGGCTTGAGAACTTCTCCATACGACCATGACTTGATAGTGTCCGGCGACGCAAGGCTTACCTTCAACGTGTGAAACCCTTTAGATTCCATTCGCCCTCCAGATCAAATTGAACGACACACCCGAACAACTGTGCTTGGCGACAGACAAAGCAAAACTAGCGCTCGGAGATAATTCTTCTCCAAGCGCTGGTTGGCGCCTCGATTGCAGCGGATTTGCATGTGCGTGGATATTATATCTACGGTTGTCTATCTGTCAAGGATAGATTGAGGAGTAAGTATTGTAGATCGCTAGAGTCTCGTCACTGCCCCGCAATAGTCGCACTTGATCTCAGTCTGGCCGCGCATGATGGGCTTGGTGAAGGGACTGCCGCAGTTGCCGCACTTCGTGGGTGCGGCGGCGATCTTGTCCAGCACCGCCTGATCTACTTTGGCAATGCGCTCCTTGTCGAAATCTTTGGCCTTCGCCCGGCTTACGAGGCCCGCCCAGAGGTTGCAGTCCTGCCCGTTAATGTGGAAATGCGCCGCGCGCACCGGCCCGTCGAGGCTGAAGCTGACGTCAAGGTGATCCTCGTGACCCATCAAACCCTTCTTGCTCGCTTTGACCTGATCGATCTGGGCCACCGGCCCGTCCAGCAAAAGCTTGTGAATCTTCTCTTTCTCGGTCGCAATGAACAGCACCTTCTTGGTGGCCACTTCCTCTTTCTGCTCAAACAGCAGGCGCTGATCGGTCAAAAACAGCACGCCCTTCGGATCCTCTTTTCCTTCCTTGTCCCACTTGGCCTCGACGGCGGCGACGACGCCCTCGGTCGGCAGAAGTTGAAAAGTCGCCTCAGCCATCTGCCCCATCAGCCACTCGATCTGCGTCAGTCGGGAGCCTGCCTCCTGCACCTCATTCTGGAAGGCGTCATAAGAGCCCTGGACGACGCCCTCGGCGGCGCTGACTTTGGATTCGATCCCGCTGAGGGTGCTCTCCAGAGCCGCCGCCAGTGAATTTGCAAGAGTCAAGTTCGCGCGCTGAGCCACGAGATTGGTCATCTGTGTTTCTGCCCGCCGGAGATCGCCTTGCAACAGCGGCGTCTGCTGAGCGATCTGCGATTGCGCGTTGGTTCGAAGTTGAATCCATTGCCTGGACAGGGCCTCAGCCTTCTTGTCCAGGTCGGCATCAAAAACGTAGCCGGCGGCGCGTACGGCGGCGAGCCGTGCGCTGAGGCCGTTGACCGTCGTGTCCAGGTCCTCCACTGCGTCCTTGACAGTGGACAACAGCACAGACGACTGCAATGAATTCATCCGCCACTGTATTGCCTGGATGCGATCGGTGAGTTCTTGAACTGGATTGGAAGGGGTCGGAGTAGACGAGGACATAGCGTCTCCTTGACGTATGAATTTAGGCTGTCTCTCGGCCTACCGTGGCGCGCAGGTAAGCCTCCATGAATTCGTCCAGCCGCCCGTCAAGCACGGCGGCAGTATTCCCGGTCTCATGATCGGTGCGATGATCCTTCACCATCTGGTACGGGTGCAGGACGTAGGAGCGAATCTGGCTCCCCCACTCGGCCTTCTTGTGCTCGCCTTTGAGCGCGGCCATCTCTTTCTCACGCTCTTCGCGTT
>JACQED010000237.1 GCA_016200785.1 Chloroflexota bacterium | reverse complement strand
TCGCTCGTCTCCGAGGCCCACGTGCCGAGTTTGTGAATCTTCTTCCCAATCTCCAGCCCCGGCGTGCCCTTCTCGACGAGGAACATGTCTATGCCCTTGAACCCGGCGTCGGGCGTCGTCTTGGCCGCCACGGTGAAGAAGTCGGCCACGGTCGCCGAGGTGATCCACGTCTTCGCGCCGTTGAGAACATATTCTTCGCCGTCGGCCACCGCCGTCGTCGCGATCGCGCCGAGGTCGGAGCCGGCCCCCGGCTCGGTCATCATGATCGTCCCGATCTTCTCGCCACGAATCGCCGGGACGAGCAATCGCTCGCGCTGCTCCTCCGTTCCGAATCGAAAGACGAAGTCCGTGCCCATCAGGCACTGCATCATCACCGCCGCCGCGAGGCTGAGATAGCCACGCGCAAGTTCTTCGCAGAGAATGACGAACATCGTCGGGCCGGCCCCGGCCCCGCCGTACTTCTCCGGATAGCGCGTGCCGAAGTAGCCCAGCTCGGCGCACCGCCGGAACAGGTCGCGCGGAAACTCGCCCCGCGCTTCCAGTTCGGGAATGCGCGGCGTGACTTCCCGCTCCACAAACTCGCGGATGGATTTGCGAAACAGTTCTTGTTCTTCGGTCAGCGTGAAGTCCATGTCGCCCTGCAGCAGCGGGCTATCACAATTCGCAACTCGCAATTCCTAACTCGCAATTCGTCACCCCGCAATGCTATATTCATACTTCCCTCGCACCGGATCGCCCTCGGCATATCGGCTCAACCGAAACATCGCGGGATCGAACGTCGGCATCGCATCCTTCGTCACCAGATCGGCCATCATCAGGCCGACAGCCGGGCCGAGTTTGAAGCCGTGGCCGCTGAAACCTGCACAGACAAAGAAGCCGCTGCCGAACGGCACTTCGTCCACCACCGGATGCCAATCGGGCGTAATCGCGTACAGCGCGGCATAGCCGCCGGTGTGCTCGCTCCGTTCCATATACGGCACTCGCTGGATGAGCCGTTCACCAGCCTCGGCGACGAAGGCGAAATCCACTGCCTCGTTGAAGCCATCGGGATTCACAATCGCCTCTGCCTCCGACGCGTCGATCAGCCCGACGAGCGTGAGGCCGCCGGTCTCCGATCGAAAATACGCGCCGTGAACGAAATCGCCGACGACCGGGTGCGGATCGGCATGATCGGGCGGGCGGCGAAAGAATGCGACCTGAACGCGGCAGGGACTGATCGGCAGGGCGACTCCGGCCATCCGGCCCACGCGCGCCCCCCACGGCCCGGCGCAGTTGATCACTACCGGCGCGGAGAATCGGGCCTGCGGCGTCTCGACGCCGGTGACACGCCCGCTTTCAAAGCACACGCCGACGACCTCGGTTTCTTGATACACACCCGCGCCCACCGATTTCGCGGCGGCGATGTAACCGTTCAAGGTGAGATTGGGATCGGCGTAGCCGCTCTCCGGCTCGTAAGCGGCGGCCACGAGATCGGCAGATTCAAAGTCCGGCAGAATGTCGTGGAGATCGCCGGCCGAGAGCATTTCGGTGTTGATGCCAAGCGAGCGTTGAAGCGCGACGTTCGACTCCAGCCCGGCGCGATCTTTGTCCGCGACCAGCGCCACAAATCCATCCGGCGTGAAGCCGCACTCGCCGCCGACTTCCTCGGCGAAGTTTTGGAAGACGCGTAGGCTGTGCAGGGCCATCTTCGCCGTGAGTTCGTTCGAGTAGTGCTGGCGGATGATCGCCGACGACTTGCCGGTCGATCCCGCGCCGACGAATCTCTTTTCCAGCGCGACGACCTTCAGCCCGCGCCGCGCAAGGTGAAGGGCCGTGCTCGCGCCCATAATCCCCGCGCCGATCACAATTGCGTCGTATGTATTTCCCATTTCCTCTCCTGCTGTTCGGTAATCGGTAATCGGTGATCCGTGACCAGTAATCAGTAATCAGCTGACTGATCACTGGTTACTGATTACTGATTACTGATTACTGATTACTGGTTACTGGTTACTGGTTACTGATTACTGGTTACTG
>JACQED010000236.1 GCA_016200785.1 Chloroflexota bacterium | reverse complement strand
TGGGAGAGGGGGAGGCTTGGCCCCTCTCCCACAAGGAGAGGGGGAGGCTTGGCCCCTCTCCCACAAGGAGAGGGGGAGGCTTGGCCCCTCTCCCCTTGGGAGAGGGCGAAGGGGTGAGGGTTATCTCAAGGAGGCTAACATGAACACCACCAATTGTCCCGAATGCGAAGGCCACCTCGCGCTCAGCAATGTCATGGCCGGCGAGATCGTCGTCTGCCCCGATTGCGGCGTTGATCTCGAAGTCACCAACGTCGAGCCGATTGCCCTGGCCCTTGCGCCCCAGGAAGCCGAGGATTGGGGCGAGTGAAGATCGGCATCATCCTCTCCCGCGTCCGCATCGAGGAGAAATGGCTGTTCGAGGCCCTGGATAAACGCGGCGTCGCCTACGACAAAATTGACGACCGCGAGATCGCGTTCGACCTCGACG
This sequence comes from Chloroflexota bacterium, assembly GCA_016200785.1. GTDB lineage: Bacteria > Chloroflexota > Anaerolineae > Anaerolineales > JACQED01 > JACQED01. Next base: position 1,966 of record JACQED010000236.1, on the reverse strand, counting down.
CGCCCGACCGTTGGCGGCAGTACGACGTCATTCTCGAGCGGAGCATCTCTTTCACTCGCGGACTGTACTCCCTTCAGGTGCTCAACTCGTGGGGCATCCCCACGGTGAACAGCGCGCGCGTCGCCGAGATATGCGGCGACAAGCTCACCACGTCGGCGGCGCTGGCGCGCGCCGGCGTGCCTCAACCGCGCGTCAAACTGGCCTTCACGCCCGAGTCCGCGCTGGCGGCGATGGAGGAGATGCGCTACCCCGTCGTGCTCAAGCCGGTGCTCGGATCGTGGGGGCGCATGGTCGCGAAAATCAACGACCGCGAGTCCGCCGAAGCCATCCTCGAAGATCGCGAAGTCCTCGGATCGCCTCAGCACCATATTTACTACATTCAAGAGTACATCCGCAAGCCGGGGCGCGACATCCGCGCCTTCATCATCGGTGGGCAGACGCTCGGCGCGATCTATCGCACCTCTCAGCACTGGATCACGAACACGGCACGCGGCGGCGCGGGGAGTCACTGCCCGATCACGCCCGAACTCGACGCGCTGTGCCGCGCGGCCTCCGACGCGATCGGCGGCGGGGTGCTGGCACTCGACGTGTTCGAAGACCCCGACCGCGGCCTCCTGGTGAACGAGGTGAATCACACGATGGAGTTCCACACCTCGGTGCCGACGTCCGGGGCCGACATCCCAGCGCGGATCATCGAGTATGTCGTCGAGGTGGCGAGAAACTCCAAACTCCAAAGCGCAAACTCCCAATCTCCAACGCTCAGTCCCCAATTACCAATTGCCATTCTCACCGCCGCCGGGAGCGTCCCGTGATCCGCGTCTCCATCGTCGGCGCATCCGGCTACACCGGCGGCGAACTGCTGAGACTTCTTCTTTCTCATCCCCACGTTACCCTCGCGCAAGTCACTTCTGAAAGTCACGCCGGCGAGTACGTCTACGGCCAGCACCCGAACCTGAGAAAACGCACAGTGCTCCAATTCACCAGCCGCGATGCGCTGGAGCCGTGCGATCTGATCTTTCTCGCCCTGCCCCACGGCGAATCGCAAAAGGTGATCGACCGCTACGCCGCGCTCGCCCCGAAGATCGTCGATCTCTCGGCGGACTTTCGCCTGCGCGATGCGGCGCTGTATCGCCGCTGGTACGGCGCGGATCACGCCTCGCCGGAATGGCTTGGCAAGTTCGTCTACGGCCTGCCAGAACTTCGGCGTGAGGCGATGCAAACAGCGAGTTACATCAGCGGCGTCGGGTGCAACGCGACGGCCTCGATCCTCGCGCTCCTGCCGCTGGCGAAAGCCGGACTGCTCGATCTCGACCAGGCGATCGTCGTGGATGTGAAGACCGGCTCGTCGGAGGGCGGCGCAACGGTCAACCCCGGCTCGCATCACCCGGAGCGCAGTCACTCGATCCGCGCCTACGCCCCGACCGGACACCGGCACACCGCCGAGGTGATTCAAGAGTTGGGATTGGAGCGCGTTCATCTGAGCATGACCGCGGTTGACCTCGTGCGCGGCGTGCTAGCGGCGGCGCACGCCTTCGTCAAGCCCGGCGTAACGGAAAAGGATTTGTGGCGGGCGTATCGCGCGGCGTACAACGACGAGCCTTTTGTCCGCATCGTCAAAGACCGCGCCGGCTTGCATCGCCTGCCCGATCCGAAAATCCTCGCCGGGTCGAATTATGCCGATGTCGGCTGGGAACTCGACGCTGAGTCCGGACGCCTCGTCTCGATCGCGGCGATTGACAACCTGATGAAAGGCGCGTCCGGCAGCGGGGTGCAGGCGATGAATGTGATGTGCGGATTCGACGAAACGGCGGGGTTGGAGTTTCCTGGGCTGCATCCGATTTGATTGCTGATCGTTGATTTCTGATTGCTGAGTGGGCTGCTATGATAGTTATCAAAATTGGTGGAACGACGGGCGTCAACCTAGATTTCGTCACCGAGGATATTGCCTCCCTGGTAAAGAGTGGCG
>JACQED010000235.1 GCA_016200785.1 Chloroflexota bacterium | reverse complement strand
TGTCGGATGACCTTCGCCCGCTGAGGCGCGTGATTGAAATGGCGGCACAGGGTGCATACCCGGACGGCATTCTGCCCAGCGTTCTCCCCGGCGAAGTTCATGCCTACACCGTAGTGGATTACAACTTCGTCTGGGTTGAACTGTTGAGCCTTTACCGGAAACTGAGCGGCGATGAGGAGTTCGTGACGGCCATGTGGCCGGCGCTGGTCAAAATGCTCGACCGCTTTCATCAGGACCTCAATGCCGAGGGTCTGTTACTCAGCCAGCCCGGACGCCGCCTCTTCCTCGATTGGGCACCGCTCTCGCGGAACGAGCCGAACGCCGTTTACAACCTGCACTACCTGTTGGCTTTGCACAGCGCCGCTTCGATGGCGACGGCCCGTCGTGCCAGCGGCGAGGCGGATTGTTGGGGCGCGCGCGCGAGCGCCCTGCGCCATGCCGCCCGGTCGGCCTTCTGGCGCGACGGCGTTTGGTACGACGACGCGGAACGGACGACCTTTTCTCAACTGGCCGCCGCGCTCGCGCTTTTGGCCGGGGCCGCCGAACCGGGTGAGGAGGCCGGACTACTCGATGCCATTGCTGCCCGCTCCCTCGACTCGAACGACGAGGCTGCGCCGGGGAAGATGGTGCTGGCGAGTCCATTCATGCACCACTACATTTTCGAAGCGCTCCGGCGTGGCGGAAAGTCACACTATGTGATGGAGATCATCCGGCGGCGCTGGGGGCGATGGGCCGAGGCCGGTTATCCGACGACGTGGGAGAACTGGAATGTGGACTTTCCCGATGGCTCGCAGTGCCACGCTTTCTCGGCTCACCCGCGCTATCACTTGGCGGAGATCGCCCGCGACCGAGGCGGTATATGACCTGCTTGCGCGCGACCTCTATCACGAATAGCACGAATGGGACGAATGGCGCGAATAGGCGCGAAAGGCATTCGTGGCTCCACTGAAAAAAGGTGCTCAACCGCCGCCCTCGGTGGCGTTTCACCGCGAAATTCCGCGCCGGGGACGGCGCTCCGAGCGTTCTTTCAGGGGAGCCATTCGTGTAATTCGGTTTATTCGTGGCATTCGTGATAAGACTCGTCGCTAGAGAGGAGACATGAGTCCATGAAGCGAGTTGCTTTTCTGCTGAAGGTCAAGCAGGACAAGATCGCCGAGTACAAGGAGCATCATAAGAAAGTGTGGCCCGAGATGCTCGACGCCCTCCACCGCACGGGCTGGCACAACTACTCGCTGTTCCTGCGAGACGACGGCCTGCTGTTCGGCTACTTTGAGGCCGACGCAAGTTTTCAGGCTTCGCTGGACGGAATGGCCCGCGAGGAAGTCAACCAGCGCTGGCAGGATTTTATGGCCCCGTACTTTGAAGGGGTCGGCCTGCACGCCGACCAGATGATGGTGGAGTTAGAGGAAGTTTTCCATCTTGACTGACGAGGGCGCGTCGTGTTTTGGCCCCCTGGGTGAAAGTGAATTATGGATCATCATCCCTCCGACCGACAGATTCAAGCAACCTATGACCTGGCAAAGGAACGTTACGTCCAAATGGGCGTGGATACCGACCGCGCGATGGCGACGCTGGGCCAAATCGCCCTCAGCCTGCACTGCTGGCAGGGCGACGATGTCGGCGGCTTCGAGACGTCCGGTGGCGAGTTGACCGGCGGGATCGCCGCCACCGGCAATTACCCCGGCAAGGCGCGTAACGCCGACGAACTGCGCCGCGATCTGGATATGGCTTACAGCCTGATCCCCGGCAGGCACCGCCTGAACCTGCATGCCATCTACGCCGAAACCGGCGGCAAGACAGTGGAGCGTACAGAACTGCGCCCGGAGCATTTCGCGCGGTGGGTGGATTGGGCGAAGGAGAAGCATCATGGCCTGGACTTCAATCCTACCTGCTTCTCTCACCCGCTGTCGGCCAGCGGCTTCACGCTCGCCAGTCACGACCCCGCCGTCCGCCGATTCTGGATCGACCACTGCATCGCCTGCCGCAAGATCGGCGAACACTTCGGCCAGCAACTCGGCACGCCCTGCGTGACCAACATCTGGATCCCGGACGGGTTCAAAGACACGCCGGCCGACCGCAAGACGCCGCGCGAATTGCTCAAAGACTCGCTCGACAAGATTCTGGCCGAGAAGATTGACCCGCGCCACAACCGCGACGCCGTCGAGGGCAAGTTGTTCGGCCTCGGCTCGGAGAGTTACGTCGTCGGCTCGCACGAATTCTATTTGGGCTACGCGATCACCCACCGCCTGCTGTTGTGCCTCGACGCCGGGCACTTCCACCCGACAGAGGGGATCGCCGACAAAATCTCGTCCGTCCTGACTTACCTGGATGAGATTCTGCTGCACGTGAGTCGCGGCGTGCGCTGGGACAGCGATCACGTGGTCGTGCTGTCGGACGACGTGGCGGCCATCGCCCAGGAGATCGTCCGCGGCGGATTCCTCGACCGGGTACACATCGGACTGGACTACTTCGACGCCAGCATCAACCGCGTGGCCGCCTGGGTGATCGGCGCGCGCAGTACCTTGAAAGCCTTGCTAGTGGCATTGCTGGAACCATCTGACCGGCTTCGGGAACTGGAGATTTCCGGCGATTACACTGCCCGGTTGGCGTTGCTCGAGGATCTGAAGAACATGCCCTCCGGCGCAGTGTGGGACTTTCACTGCTTGCGGCAGGGCATGCCGGTCGGGATGCAAGTCATGGACAAGATCAAAGCCTACGAGGAACAGGAACTGGCCAGACGTGTTTGACGGCGCTGACCTCTGGAGAACTGATGCCTAAGAAT
>JACQED010000234.1 GCA_016200785.1 Chloroflexota bacterium | reverse complement strand
TGCGGCGGCTGCTCGACGAGGCCCATCGGCGCGGGATGAGAGTCGTTCTCGACGGTGTCTTCAATCACGCCAGCCGGGGCTTTTACCAGTTCAACCACCTGCTTGAACTGGGCGCGCACTCGCCCTACGTAGATTGGTTCACTGTTTACGATTGGCCGCTCAACGCTTACGGCGAGGACAAGCCAAACTACGCGGCGTGGTGGGGACTGCCGGCGCTGCCGCAGTTCAACATCCGAACGCCTGCGGTGCGCGAGTTTTTGTGGGGCGTAGGGCAACACTGGATCGAGCAGGGCATTGATGGATGGCGGCTCGACGTGCCGGCGGAGATCGACGACGACGCATTCTGGCAAGAGTTCCGCCGCCGGGTGAAAGGCGCGAACCCGGACGCTTACATCGTCGGCGAGATATGGCACGAGGCGCGCCGCTGGCTGAAGGGCGATCAGTTCGACGCAGTGATGAGCTATCTGTTCAACAAAGCCTGCATCGCCTTCTTCATTGGGCTGCTCATGGACACGCCGCTGACCGAAGGAAAGGGATATTCGCCCATCCAACCGTTCGACGCGCCCCGCTTTGCCGACTTCGTTGACGAGATATTGGCGCTGTACGATTGGCAGGTCAATCTGACTCTGCTCAACTTGCTCGACAGCCACGACACGGCGCGATTCCTAAGCGTTGCTCGAGGTGACGAAAGCGCACTGCGGCTGGCCACGCTTTTTCAGATGACTTATCCCGGCGCTCCGAGCATCTATTACGGCGACGAGATCGGCCTGGACGGCGGGAGCGACCCCGACTGCCGCAAGACGATGCCATGGGGCGAGTCCCAGTGGAACACGGGCCTGCGCGATCACTTCGTAGTTTGGGCGATGAAAGATTCGTGGTTGCGTTCAACGCGGGGACGACGGCCGCCGCGCTCGAAATCCCAGTGGCCGGCTTCCTCGCTGAAGGGACTCAGCTCGAACACACTTGGGAAGCGAGGGGAACGCACGCGGTTATTGGAGGCTTCGTGAGGGATTTGAGATTGCCGCCAAGAAGCGGGGTGGTGCTGAAAGCAGCACGAGCCCCTTAAGGTATTCTCCCTCTGGGAACGACAGCAAAACTGGATGATCCGGCGCCTGCGTCAATCGCCCCACGATCTGCGCCTCGCGGCCGGAGTCGAGCGCCGCGCCGAACACGATCTTCTGAAAGAGATCGGCTGACACCGCGCCCGAACACGAAAACGTGACGAGCAGTCCGCCGGGGCTGAGCAGTTTGAACGCCAGCAGGTTGATGTCCTTGTAAGCCCTGCTCGCCTTCTCGACTTGTCTCGCACTCTGCGCGAACCTGGGGGGATCGAGCACGATGAGATCGAACGAGCGCCCCGCGTCACGGAACTTCCTCAAGTCAGCAAAAACGTCGGCCTCCACGTTGACGCACAGGCTCTCGTCGAAGCCATTCAGCGCGGCGTTGCGCCGGGCGAGTTCGAGCGCCGGCGACGAAGATTCGACATTCGTGACGTTTGCCGCCTCACCTCTCAATGCCGTCACCGCAAACCCGCCCGTATAGGCAAACGCGTTGAGCACCGACCGTCCCCGCGCCAGTTCGCCGACGATGCGACGGTTCTCGCGCTGATCGAGATAGAAACCCGTCTTGTGCCCGCGCTTCACGTCCACGAGAAAGCGCGCGCCGTACTCGTCGATCTCGATCAGGGCTGGCGGCTCCTCGCCGCACAGCACGCCCGTCACGGCAGACAGGCCCTCCTTGGCCCGCACGTCTATATCGGAGCGTTCATACACGCCGCGCACGGCGAACGAATACTCGGCAGTCAGACTCTCGACAATGATGTGCTTCCAACGCTCAGCGCCGGCGGTGAGAAACTGGCAGACGAGAAAATCGCCGTAGCGATCTACGATCAGCCCCGGCAGACCGTCGGATTCGGCGTTGACCAAACGGACTGCCGAGCACGCACCGGCGTGTTGAGATGGGTAGGTGGACATTGGTGTTTGGGAACGTGCGGCAAACGAGCGCGCGAGGCGTGAACGGAAGAAGTCGGGGCCGATGACTTGAGACTCGTCCCACGTCCAAATGCGGACGGCGATTTGTGAATGAGGCGAGTACGCGCCACAGGCGAGGAAGGCGCCTGCGGAGTCGAGCACGTCAACCGTCTCCCCCACCGCCGGGTCGCCGCGCACGGCTTTGATCGCGCCGGAGAAAATCCACGGGTGGCGGCGGAGCACGGAACGCTCTCGCTTAGGCATCAAGGTGACTGACGCGCCCAACCCGCACTCCCTAAATGATCCCCGTCTTCCTGCCCGCCGACTCGAACACGGCCAGCGCCTGCTCGATCTCGTCCGGGCTGTGCGCCGCCGTCACCGTCGCGCGCAGACGGGCCGTGCCATCGGGCACAGCAGGCGAGACGACCGGCAGAGCGAAAACGTTCTCACGCTGGCAGGCGCGCACCATTTCGTAGGCGCGCTCGTCCGGCCCGCACAAGACAGGGACTATCGCCGTTTCCGTATTCATGGTATCAAAGCCGAGCGCTTTGAGGCCGCCGATGAATTGAGCGGCGTTGCGGCGCAGGATTTCGATGCGATCCGGCTCGTCGAGAATCACCTCCAGGGCGGCTTTGGCGGCGGCGGCTTGCGCCGGCGGCAGCGCGGCGGAGAAGATGAAAGCGCGCGAAACGTGTTTGATATATTGAATGAGTTCCTTCTTGCCGGCGACGTAGCCGCCCACACTGGGGATAGCCTTGCTCAGCGTCCCCATCTTCACGTCAACCACGTCGCCGAGGCCGAAGTGCTCTTCAATGCCGCGCCCGGTCTTGCCGAGCATACCGAGCGAGTGCGCTTCGTCCACCATCAGCCAGGCGCCGTGCTCGCGGCACAGGCGCGCCACGTGCGGCAGATCGATGATGTCGCCGTCCATGCTGAACACCGCATCCACGACGACGAGTTTCGAAGCGCCCGGCTCCACTTTGCGGAGCACGCGCTCCAGATCGTTCATGTCATTGTGCCGAAAGCGGAGGAAGTCCGCGCCTGAGAGGATGCAGCCGTCCACGATACTGGCGTGGTCGAGTTTGTCGCAGATGACCGCGTCGTTGCGCCCGACCAGCGTCGAAATCGCGGTAAGGTTCGTGACGTAGTCGCTCGAAAAACACACGGCGTCCTCGGCGTGTTTGAAACTTGCGATCGCCGCTTCGAGTTCGATGTGCAGATCGAGCGTGCCGGCCAACAGTCGCACGCCGTGTGTGCCGGTGCCGTACTTGTCAATCGCCGCTTTTGCGGCAGAATTGATGCGCGGATGGCCCAGCAGGCCGAGGTAGCCGTAGGAGGCGAACATCAGCATCTCGCGTCCGCGCACGATGGCCCGCGACCCGCCGCGCAGTTCTGTCACCGGCTGATTGAAGTAGTAATGCTCGTGTGCCTTGATCCCGTTCACACGTTCCAGCATCGCCTCGATCCGCTGCGCGATGCGGTCGCCGTCCTGGGGCATTATCATCCGAACCGACTCCTGAGTTGCCTGAATGTCTCGCGAAGTGTAGTCGAGGGGAGTAAACCTGTCAAACCACAATGCAGCGGCGACGACCCACGTCGTTTTGGGCGACAGTTGCGCTGTGGCCCGATCGTGGCCCCGCGCGTGAATTTCATCCCGCCCTGACGTGACACTTGGCACTACGAGACCTGAGGCCGGGACACTATCCTCATTCAAAAGGAGACAAAATGCCAGACGGCGACTTTCATATTGATGCTTTGCTTCCGCCCGACATGGCTCGGCGCGCCGAAGGCCTGGGAGCGCGCAAGGCCGAGATGGACGCGACGAGCACCTTCGCGCTGGCGGTGCTGGCCGGCGCGTTCGTCGCGCTCGGCGCCGTGTTCGCCACGACGATCGGCGCTGGCGCGGCCAGCATCGCGATCAAAGACGTGACGGGAGCTCCGGTCTACACTACCGGCCTGGCTTACGGTGTCTCGCGATTGCTGGCGGGCGTGGTCTTTTGCCTCGGCCTGATCCTCGTCGTCGTCGGCGGGGCGGAGTTGTTCACCGGCAATAACCTGATCGTGATGGCCTGGGCCAGCGGCAAAGTGACGACGGTTCGGTTATTGCGAAACTGGCTGATCGTCTATTTAGGGAACTTCGTCGGCGCACTGGGGACGGCGGCCCTGGTCTTTCTTTCGAAGCAGTACACCTTCGGCGGCGGCGCGGTCGGCGCGGCGGCGCTGGCGACGGCCAATGCCAAGGTGAGCCTGGCCTTCGTCCCGGCGTTCGCACTTGGCGTGCTGTGCAACACACTGGTGTGCCTCGCCGTGTGGCTGTCATTCAGCGCGCGCAGCACCGTGGACAGAATCGTCGCCGTCGTATTCCCGATCACCGCCTTCGTCGCCGCCGGCTTTGAGCACAGCATTGCCAACATGTACTTCATCCCGATCGCGCTGCTGATCAAAAGCGATGCCGCGTTTCTCGCCTCGCTGGGCAAGAGCGCCGGCGACTACGCGGGATTGACCTGGGCGGCTTTCTTCGTGAAGAATCTTTTGCCGGTGACGCTGGGCAACATCGTGGGCGGAGCCGTGCTCGTCGGCGCGGTATACTGGTTCATCTATCTTCGCCCACGGCCACCGAAGGGGTAACTATGAAAGCCTATGTTCTGATCAACGTCACCACCGGGCAAAGCCCGCAAGTGGTGCGTGATTTGCGGAAAATAAGAGAAATCACGGCCGCCGATTTCACATTCGGCCCGTATGACGTTGTCGCCGTCGTCGAGGCCGGCGATTTGGGCGCGGTTGGCCGCGTGGTCACCGAGGAGATCCAAACGACGCCCGGCGTTCTCAAGACGCTCACCTGCCTGCAGATTCCGATCGGCTGAAGCGCCGCCGATCGCTCACCGCCGGCGCAGAAACGCTCGAGCGGCGCTGCGCGAACCGCGGTTCAGGCATTCTCGACTCATTCGACCGGAGCATCGGTGTGGCGTAACCGTTCAGTTCGCCGCCAGGCCTTTACCACGAAGGCACGAAGACACGAAGGACACAAGGAAAGCGTCGTGGAACTTGGTGTCTTTGTGTCTTGGTGGTTAGAAAGGGCCGCGTGACCTGAACGCTCACGGTGTGGCGAGCGACGCGCTGGTGGACGCCAACGAGGCCGCGCACCCGCCCGATCTCTTGATTGAACCGGCGGTCGGGCACATCGGTCTGTTCGACGCCGACCGCGCCGATGAGGCGTACCGGCTCGGCGCCACCGCCGCGCGCGCCGCAACTGCCGAACTCGGAGCCTTGCGCGAATGGCACGACCGCGCGTGGCGGGTGTCGTTGCGCGAGCGATTGGAGCTGTGGCTCAAAACGAGGTTGACTCTATGAACATCGGTGTGCCTTCTGAACGACGCCCCCACGAATTTCGCGTGGGGCTGACTCCTGCCGGAGCAAAACTGCTTACGAGCGACGGGCACAGCGTCTACGTCGAGCGTGGCGCCGGTCTGGGGTCGGGCTTCGACGACGAGTCCTACGAAAAGTCTGGCGCGCGCATCGTCTATTCGGGCGAGGAGGCCTATGGCCGCGCCGAGCTCGTCTTGAAAGTGGCACGGCCTACCGTGGGCGAATTACAGTGGCTGGTCGAGGGACAAGCCCTGCTCGGCTTTCTGCATCTGCCCGCCGCGCACCCGTCGAAGATCCGAGTCCTGCTCGACAAGAAGATCACGGCGATTGCCTACGAGCAAATTCGCCTCGACGACGACTCTCTGCCGGTGCTCAAGCCGCTCAGTCAAGTTGGCGGGCGCATGGCGGCGCAGATCGCCGCCGGGCTTCTGCAGAACAACGCCGGGGGCAAGGGCGTCCTGCTCGGCGGCGTGGCCGGCGTGCCCCCGGCCAATGTGGCAATCATCGGCGCGGGCACGGTCGGCGTCAACGCGGCACACGCCTTCCTCGGCCTCGGCGCGCACGTCTTTCTGCTGGATCGCGACTTCGCGCGCTTGCAGACCGTCCACGAGCGTTTTGAGGGCCGCGTCGCCACGATGGTGTCGCACTCCTTCAACGTCGCCCGGGTGTGCGAATTCGCCGACGTGCTGGTGGGCGCGGTGCTCGTCCCCGGCCAGCGCGCGCCGATCGTCGTGACGCGCGAAATGGTGCGGCGCATGCGGCCGCGCTCGGCCATCCTCGACATCAGCATCGATCAGGGCGGATGTGTGGAGACTTCGCGCCCCACAACTCACAGCGCGCCGACGTTCGTCGAAGAGGGCGTGATCCACTACTGCGTGCCCAACATGCCGGGCGTCGTCGGGCGCACCGCGACCCACGCCTACCAAAACGCCGCCTGGCCTTACATCCAAACTTTGGCAGAACTCGGCGTGGAGGCGACCATCGCCACCGACCCGGCGCTGGCGCGCGGGGTGAACACGCACGGCGGACAGTTGCGGAATCTCGTCCTGACCGACTTCGGCGAGAGGGGGGAAGACTGATGCCCAGCTGGCTGGAACTGTACAACGCCAAGATCACGACGGCTGAGAAGGCCGTGGAGAGCATCGGCTCCGGCATGCGCGTCTTCCTCAGCGGCAACTGCTCGGTGCCGCGCAAAGTGCTGGAGGCGCTGGTCAAACGCGCTCCGTCGCTCGAGCCGCCGGGCATCGAACTCGTCCAGGTGCTCACCGTCGGCCCGGCTGACTACGTCCGGCCCGAAATGGAGGATCACCTGCGCGTCAACACACTGTTCATCAGCGACAACGTGCGGGCAGCGGTGAACGAGGGCCGCGCCGACTTCACGCCGATACGCCTCTCCGAGATTCCCCTACTCTTCACCTCCGGGCGCGTCCCTCTGGACGTCGCGCTCGTTCACGTTTCGCCGCCGGACGAGCACGGCTTTTGCTCATTTGGCATTGAGGTCGGCGTGACGAAGACCGCCGCCGCCAACGCGCGGATGGTCATCGCCGAGGTCAACATGCAGATGCCGCGCACGCTCGGCGACTCGTTCATCCACCTTTCAAAAATCACGCACATCATCCCGGTGGCCTACGATCTGCCCGAACTGCCGATGGGCCAGCCGACCGAACTGACCAAGCAGATCGGCCGGCACATCGCCGCTCTCATCGAAGATGGCTCGACGATGCAAATGGGCATCGGCGCGATCCCCGACGGCGTGCTGGCGCACCTCGGCGACAAGCGGCATCTCGGCATCCACACCGAATTGTTCTCCGACGGCGTGATCGCGCTGGTCGAGGCCGGGGTGATCACCAACGAGCGCAAGTCCTTGCACCCCGGCAAGATGGTCACCGGCTTCGTACTGGGCACCCGGCGGCTGTACGACTTTGTGAACGACAACCCGATTGTCGAACTGCACCCCTCGGAGTACGTCAACGACCCCTACGTGATCCGCCAGAACGACAAAATGGTCGCCATCAACTCGGCCATCGAGGTTGACTTGACCGGGCAGGTGTGCGCCGACTCCATCGGCGCGCGCCTCTACTCGGGCGTCGGCGGGCAACTCGACTTCATCCGAGGCGCGTCGCGCTCGAAGGGCGGCAAGCCGATCATCGCCCTGCCCAGTTCAGCGACGCTCAAAGATGGGACGCGCCTGAGCAAGATCGTCGCCAGCCTCAAGCCGGGCGCGGGCGTGACGACCACGCGCAACGACGTGCATTTCGTCGTGACCGAGTTCGGCGTGGCTGACTTGTACGGCAGAACGATCCGGCAGAGGGCGCGGGCATTGATTGACATCGCCGCGCCGGAATTCAGGGACGAGTTGGAGAGGCAGGCACGGGAACTCAACTATTTGTGATGTGCTATAATCTTGCCACGGATGATTGACCTCCGCCTTTCGCCTCAGGCCCAGACCCTCCTCGAAACCCTCAGCGCCGGGCAGTTCCTCGACCCAGACCACTACCGACTCCAACTGGCCGCCGAGCGCCTCGCGCTGATCGCCGGCTTCGACGAACTGATCTGCCTGCCCACCCTCAACTTTCAACCCTTCGACTACCAAATCCGGGCCGCGCAGACGGCCCTGCGCCGCTTCCGCGGGCGCGGACTGCTATGCGACGAAGTCGGACTGGGCAAGACCATCGAAGCCGGGCTGGCGCTCAAAGAGTATCTCACCCGCCAACTGGCGCGGCGCGTGCTGATCGTCACCCCGCCCGCGCTCGTCGAGCAATGGCGCGAGGAACTCGCGGGCAAGTTCGGCCTGACCGATTTTGTTTCCTCGGCCGACGCCGACTTCCGCGCCGCCGGCGTCGGCGCGTGGGCGCGCTTCCAGCGCGTCATCGCCTCCCTGGCCACCGCCCGCCGGGTCGAGCATCGCGCCGCGATTGCCGAGATTGACTACGATCTCGTGATCGTAGACGAAGCGCACCATCTCAAGAACCGCGCCAGCGTCTCGTGGAAGTTCGTCAACAGCCTGAAGAAGAAATACGTGCTGTTGCTGACCGCGACGCCGGTGGAAAACAGTCTCGACGAACTCTACAATCTGATCACCCTGCTCAAGCCCGGCCAACTGAAAACGCCGCGCGAGTTTCAACGCCAGTTCGTCGTGCCGGGCGATCCCCGCCTGCCGAAGAACCGCGGCCGTCTGCGCGAACTTCTGGCCGACGTGATGATCCGGCACGCGCGGGGGCAGGTCGGCGTGAAACTGCCGCCGCGCCGCGCCCACACCGTGCGCCTGCCCCTCTCGCCCGAAGAACGCGCGCTGTACGACGACGTGAGCAACTTCATCCGTGACCGGCTGAGTGACGCGAGCCGCGTGGCGAGTGACGAGGGTCGCGAGGCCGGCGATGAGAACGGCACAGCGGGTGAGGCGGCGCTCGACACCCGTCCCCCGTCGCGCTCTAGCGCCCACCGCTTCACCCTTCAGACCCTCCAGCGCGAAATCGGATCGAGCGCGGCGGCGGCGCGCCCCACCCTGCTGGCCGTCGCGAAACTCGCGCAAATGCAATCCTACCGGGACACACTGCAAAGCCTCGCCGATCGCGCCGCCACGCTCGACCACTGGGCCAAGGCCGCCGCGCTCGAAAAACTGATGGCCGGCCTCACTGCCGACCGCTCCGGGAAAGCCATCGTCTTCACTCACTTCAGGCAGACACTCGACCGGCTGGCAGAAAACTTCAAGGCGCAGGGATTGAATTTCGTCGTCTATCACGGCAGCCTGAGCGCGGCGGACAAGGATGAGGTGGTGCGCCGCTTCGAGCGCGAGGCGCAAGTTCTGCTTTCGACGGAGGCCGCCGGCGAGGGGCGCAATCTGCAATTTTGCCGGACGATGGTGAACTTCGACCTGCCGTGGAACCCGATGCGTATCGAACAACGCGTGGGGCGCATCCACCGCATCGGCCAGACACGCGAAGTGGAGATTTACAATCTGGCGGCCGAGGGCACCGTCGAAGACTACCTGATCGACATCCTCGACCGCAAGATCAACATGTTCGAACTGGTCATCGGCGAGATGGATATGATCCTCGGCCACTTGGCCGACGAGCGCGACTTTGAGGAACTGTTGTTGGACGTTTGGGCGCGCTCGCGGAGCGAGGCCGAGGTCAAAGCCGGCATGGAGCAGTTGGGCGACGCGCTGGCCGAGGCCCGCGCCGCCTACCAGCGCACCCGCGAGTACGACGAGGCGCTGTTCGGCGAAGACTTTACCGCCGACTGATGGCCGATGACTGATGACGGATGACTGACGACTGATGTCTGACCTCGAAGATTTCGTCCTCGACTTTATCCGGGCCGCTGGGGGCGTGGTGGAACCGCCGGCCTATGGCATGTACGAAGCTCTTTTGCCGGACGACGTCGCCGCGCGCCTCGGCGTCGCGCCCCTGCAGCGCTTCGCCTTCGCCGATCGCGCGGTGGAGCACGCAGCCGGCGCGGCGGACGATCGGTCACCCCAACCGAACAGCCTCACCTGGCTGACTTACGGCCATCCGCTCGTCGAAGCCATGATCGCCGAGACGCGCGAGCGGCCCGCCTGCGCCCAATTCTACGTCGCTGACGTGCGCCTCGACAAACACGGGCTGGCCGCGTTGGCCCGCAATGCCGTCTCTTTCCCCAACGCCACTCTTGTCGAAGTGCCGCGCGCGCTCGAAACTCCGATGCTATTTCGATACGTGCGTTTCAACTTCAGAGCCGCGCTGGTCTCCGACGAGAAGCGTGAATATCTCGTCTCGGCGCTGATGGACGCGCAAACCGGCGGCGTTTTGAACGAACTGCCGGCGTCTGAGGCCTATCGGCTGACTGACCGGCGGGCCTTCACCCACCTGCCGCTCGCGCCGGGTCTGTGGACGGAAGCCGCCGATCCGCTGGCCGCCGCGCCTCTGCGCGGCTTGCTCGACCGCGCGGCTCAGGTTGCGTCCGATTCGCTCGCCGCTCCCACTGCGACTCTGCAAGCCCGCGCTGCGCGCCACCTCGAACTCGATCGCGCCCGCCTCGACGAATACTACGCCGGGATCGAGAGCGATCTGGAACGCCGGCTCGCGCGCAGTGACGACGGCACCCGGCGCAAATCGCTGGAAGAGAAATTGACGGCGGCCCGCGCCGACCGCGCCGCCAAGACGGCCGACGCCGAGGCCAAGTATCGCGTCCGCGCCGAACTCGACCTGATCAACGTAGCCGTCATCGCCCAACCCAAGATCGCGCTTCAGGTGCGGATCGAAAACCGCCACGCCGCCGTCACGCGCACCGCCGTCTGGGACCCGGTGCGACACGCGCTCGAACCGTTCGTGTGCGACGTGTGTCATCGCCCGTCGTCATCGCTGATACTCTGCGCCAACAACCACCTGGCCCACACGGATTGTCTCGCGCCGCAATGCGTGGACTGCAAGCGTGCCTACTGCCGCAACTGCGCGGATCAGTTGACAGCCTGTGTTGTGTGCGATCGGCCCGTGTGTGACAAAAGCCTCACCCGCTGCCGTGACTGCGGGCGCGGCACGTGCCGCGAACACGCCGGGCTGTGTCACGCCGCCGAGGGAGCGCCGGCCAAACTCGCGCCGGAGGGGCAACGACGGATTGAAGAAATCAACGGATTGAGCGCCCTCGGCCCTCTGGCCCCTGAAACGGCAAAGAAGCCCGAGCCCCCGCCATCGCCGCCCGCCGCTCGTCCCTCTCCGCCGCCCAAGAAACCCAGGCCGCCCAAAGCGGCTGCCCGCCCCGCGCAACCGGCAGCGCCCTCCGCCGCCTACGATTGGGGCTACCGCCTAGAGGTGCAGATCGAGTTACTCGAACCCGTCGTCGTCGCCTTCGTGCTGGCCAAAGGCGGGCGCGAGATCGCTCAGCGCAGTTGGGTGTTGGGAGAGGCCGGCATCGCGGTGGCGTGCATCTGCGAGAAGGGCAGAGCCTGCCGGGCCAACGGCCTGCTGCTCAAGCCGGAACATGCCGCCGGCATTGACGAGCAGATCGAAGCCGAGATCGCCGCCCTCCGTTCCGAGTATCACGTCCCCGCCGGCCGCATGACTGTCCGCGGCATGCTTCACGGCAATTGGACCCGCCTGCCCAAATTGAAATTGCGCGGCCATTGGAAGGACGACGATTTTCTCGGCGGCGCGCGTGCCACGTTCCTGGCGGAACAACTGCGCGATCAGCCAGAAGACTTCACTCCGATCAAATTCCCGGATTGGGTGCTGGCCCTTGACTCCGCCGAGAAGCAGGCACATCTCTCAGATGCCGATCGCTTCGTTCAGATCGCCTGTGGCTGGCTGTTCTACGAAGGCGCGCTGCCCGTTGACGAGTTGGCCGGACTCACCGCCTCCGTCGCACAGCCTGGCGCATGGTACACGCCCGAACGCGCCCGCGACATTTTCAGGGCCGAGCCCCGTTTCAAACACGTGCGGGGCAATGTTGTCACCCTGCCCGGGGTCGAGCATCCTCTCATCGTGCTAAAGGAGAAAGCGGCGCGCCGCCTGCCCCCGCGCGCCTTCACCGCCGAGGAACTGCTGGCGGCCGGAGAGGGGACATTGCCGCTCACCCCTCGCGAGGCAGAGATCGAGCGCGAGTTGAACAAACACGCTCCCGACAAACTCCACCTGCGTTCGATCCAAGGGGCGTTCCGCAACGCGGATATGCCGACCAAGGTGTTGACGGCGCTGCTCGATCTGTGCGAGCCGCGCGACATCGCGGACGTCAACCGCGTTGGCTCGCTGCTCATGGAAATCTGGAACGACACCCCGCGCTATGAATTGCGCGGCCGTACCCCGGCGGAAGTCGCTTCTCTCCGCCCCAATCTCTAATCTCCAACCCCACAGGGGCGCTTCGCCGTCCCCGGCCTCTAACCGCCTCTATCCGCTCCTGTGCGTGTTATAATCGCCGAACTCACACACGGGGTAAATCAATTTCATCATGCGCCGAACAAAGATCGTTTGCACCATCGGCCCGGCCAGCGACACCGAAGAAAAACTGGCCACGCTGATCCGTGCCGGGATGAACGTCGCCCGGCTTAATTTTTCGCACGGCACGCACGCCGAACACGCGGCGACCATCGCCCGCGTCCGGCGCGTGGCCGAAATGATGGGCCAACCCATCGCCATTTTGCAGGACTTGCAGGGGCCGAAGATTCGCACGGGCCGGCTGGCCGGCGGCGAGTCGATCGAACTTCGCGACGGCCAGACCGTCACCATTACCACGCGCCCGGTGGAAGGCACGTCCCAGGTCGTCGCCACAACGTATCAGGGGCTGGCCGCCGACGTGAAGCCGGGGGTGAAACTTCTGCTCGACGACGGCCTGCTGGAACTGCGCGTCGAGTCGTGCGGCGATACCGACGTGCGCTGTCGCGTGGTGCACGGCGGCATCCTGCGCGAAAACAAAGGTATCAACCTGCCGGGGGTAATCGTCAACATCCCGCCCCTGACCGAAAAGGATCGCGAAGACCTCGCCTTCGGCATCGGGCAGGGAGTGGATTACATCGCGATCTCCTTCATCCAGCGCGCCACAGACGTTCACCACGTCAAGCAGGCGGTGGCTCAACTCCATGAAGGCTCGGTTTCCGACGCGGGCGAAATCCCGGTCATCGCCAAACTCGAAAAGCCGGCGGCGCTCGACAATCTCGACGCGATTCTGCAAATGGCCGACGGCGTGATGGTGGCGCGCGGCGACCTCGGCGTGGAACTTTCGCCCCAGCAAGTGCCCACCGCGCAAAAGCGGATCATCGAGTCAGCCAATCACGCCGGGAAGATCGTGATCACCGCGACCCAGATGCTCGACTCGATGGTTCACAATCCCTTGCCCACCCGCGCCGAAGCCTCGGACGTCGCCAACGCGATCTTCGACGGCACCGACGCGGTGATGCTCTCAGCCGAGACGGCATCGGGATCGTATCCAGTCGAGGCGGTGAGCATCATGTCGGCGATCGCCGACGAGGCCGAGGGACACATCGCCGAGTGGGGCCACTGGCGCGCGCGGCACGAGCAGACCGACGAAGACGCGGTGGCGCTGTCGCGCGCCGCCCGCGAACTCGCGCATGACCGCAACGTGTCGGCCATCGCCGTGTTCACGCGCACCGGCCGCACCGCGCGCCTTCTTTCAAAAGAGCGGCCCCGCGTGCCGATCCTCGCCTTCACGCCCCTCCGCGATTGCTATCCGCGCCTCGCGCTGATGTGGGGCGTGACGCCGTACCTCGTGCCAACCGCCGACTCGGTCGAGTCAATGCTCACGCAGGTCGAGGGCGCGCTGTTGCGCTCGTCGCCCGTGCGCTCCGGCCAGCAAGTAATCCTCGTCGCCGGCATGCCCATCACGCATCAAGGACCGGCGAATATTCTTCTGTTGCATACGGTGGGCAGAGGGCGCTGATCAGCCGAATCGCCGCAGTTCGCGCATGACTCTACTCGCCGACCTCCGCTCAAGAGCCAGGCACATCAAAGGGGAGACTCTCACCCTCTACTTCGCCTTGCGCCATCCGTGCACGCCGTGGTATGCCAGGGCAGTGGCCGCGCTCGTCGTCGCCTACGCCTTTAGTCCGATAGACCTGATCCCGGACTTCGTGCCGGTATTACCCCTGATTCGCTCATTTTCATGGGTGCTT
>JACQED010000205.1 GCA_016200785.1 Chloroflexota bacterium | reverse complement strand
GCTGGTGCAGCACATCGGCACGAAGAGAATCATGACCAAACCGTGGCCGCGCATCAAGTACGCCGAGGCGATGGAAAGATTCGGCGACGACAAGTTCGACATGCGCTTCGGCATGGAACTGACCGACGTTTCCGACATCGTCGCCGGAACGGAGTACAAAGTCTTTTCTGAAGCTGTGGCGGCGGGCGGGAAGGTGAAGGGCATTCGCGTTCCCGGTTGTGCGACCTACAGCCGCAAGCAACTTGACGAACTCGCCGAGTACGTGCGCGGCTTCGGGGCGAAAGGATTGGCGTGGGCCGCGATCGGCGATTCGGAGACTCGCTCGTCGTTCGGGAAGTTTCTCTCAGAAGTGACGATGAAGGCAATCGTGGAACGCCTCGACGGTCAAGCCGGCGACCTTCTCCTCTTTGTCGCCGATCGGCTTGAAATCGTCAACGCGTGCCTAAGCCGTCTGCGCGTCGAACTGGCCGGGCGACTGAAGTTGCGCGACGATGACGCGCTCGCATTCTGCTGGGTGATCGACTTCCCGCTGTTCCAGTGGAACGAGGCAGAGAAGCGGTGGGATCCGAGTCACCATCTCTTTACCTCGCCGCTGCCCGAAGACGTGCCGCTGGTGGACACGGATCCGGGCAAGGCGCGCGGCGCGCAATACGATCTCGTGTGCAACAACTACGAGGTCGGCGGCGGATCGATAAGAATCCACCGACGCGAGCTGCAAGAGAAGATTTTCGATCTGATCGGTTTGGCTCCCGAAGTCGCGCGCGAACGCTTCGGGCATATGCTGGAGGCTTTCGAGTACGGCACGCCGCCGCACGGCGGTATCGCGCCGGGCATCGACCGCCTCACAATGGTGCTGGCCGGCGAGCCAAACATCCGCGAAGTGATCGCGTTCCCGAAGTCACAGCAAGCCGCCGACTTGATGGCCGGCGCGCCGTCGCCGGCAGAGTCGAATCAACTGAAAGAGTTGCACATTCAGATTGTGGACTCATGATGAGAGAAACGCGATCGTCACGTGTCACGCCTGACGGTTCATAAGCACCTTGCAAGTTTTCTGAAACCGTGTTATATATCGCGCTGTCCCTGCTGTGCGCGTGATGCCGCACCCCGGTTTTGAGCCAACACTTGACATCAGGAAGTCAAACTCACTGAGGGAATGCGATAGGCTCTCGTGGCCAAGGCAGACCCGAAGGGGCGACTTCCGGCCTGCGAAAGCAGGTTCAAAACTCCGCGACACACGGCATAGTGGGGCTTAATTAATCCACCGGAGGATTTCACTCTCCGGTGGTTTTGTTTTGCCGAATTTGACATACGCCTCTCAACTGTGTTATTCTCCAGGCCATGTTGCGCGAAAGAATCTCCGAAGACGTCTACGTATTCACCAGCGAGGTTTACGCTCAGGTGACGGCGGGCGCGGTGGTTTCGCCCGACGGCGCGGCAGTGATCGACACGCTGGCTTTCCCATCTGAGACGCTCGAAATTCTCGACTTTGTGCAAAACAGAATCGGCGTGCCGGTACGCTACGTGATCAACACGCACTATCACGCCGACCACACTTACGGCACGTGCCTCTTCACCGGCGCCGAAGTCATCGCGCACGCGGAGTGCCGCCGTTTGCTCGACACGACCGGCCGCGCCGGACTCAAGAGCGCCAAGTCCCAAACGCCCGACCTCGCTCATATCGAAATCATCTTGCCCGAAACGATCATGACCCAGGGCCCGCTGTTCCTGCATCTTGGCAAGAAGACCCTCGAACTGAACTGCTCCCCCGGCCACAGCCCCGACCTGATCACCGTGCTGGTCAGAGAAGATCGCATTCTCTTCGCCAGCGATACGGTGATGCCCGTCCCGCATGTGGTGGACGGAAGCCTTGACGACTTGCGCCACTCGCTTGAAATCATTCCATCGCTTGGCCTGGAGAACATTGTGCAGGGGCACGGCGAGATCATCCTGCGCGGGGAAATTGACGAGGCGATCAAGTCGAACATCCGTTATCTTGACGCGGTTCGTCGAAAGGCAGAGGCCGCCGTCAAGCGCGGCAAGCCTCGCGACACGATGCGGGCGATCGAGATTGAGGACTGCGGCAAAAGCCGTATCCTGCTCGGCGGGCTGGCGGCGCAGCTGCACACGGCAAACCTGTTCGCGCTCTACGATCGAATGACGGCTTGACGCGCGCCCCGAATTTTGGCATAATCGCGCTCATATCTTCACAGGCGTTGATGGAAACGAGTAGGCGCGGCTGAAGCAATAGAGAGTCCGGGGCTGGTGGAAGCCGGGCGCGGAGGCCGAGCAGAAAATCCTTCCGGAGCCGCGGGGTGAAAGCAATCAGCAAATGGCAGTTGCCAATTGCTAATTACCAGTAGCTATCGCCGGGGTCGTCGTCCGTTATCACCGACGCGGGTATGAACACGTACCTGAAATGAGAGGCCGAGGGGATTTTCCCTCACCCCGGCCCTCTCCCAAAGGGAGAGGGAGTGCCGGTTCGGCAATCAGGGTGGTACCGCGGGAGCGTGGCGCTCTCGTCCCTGTTTGGGACGGGAGCGTTTTGTTTCTTTGGAGACGGATTGCTCGGATAAACGGATGATGACGAAATGACAGAAGCCTTATATCACACAGATGCGTATCTCAAAGAATTCGACGCTGTCGTGACCGCCGTCGAGGGGAATGCCGTTGCGCTTGACCGCACTGCGTTCTATCCCGGCGGCGGCGGACAGCCGAACGACGTGGGGACGCTCACGGACGGCGCCCGAACGTGGACGGTGGCGAAAACTCGAAAGGCCGGCGCGGATGTTCGGCACGAAGTCGAAGGTGATCCGCCGGCCGTCGGGACGAAAGTTCACGGCGCGATAGACTGGGATCGCCGCTATCGCCTGATGCGCACTCACACGGCGATGCACATTCTGTGCGGCGTCATCTTCCGCGACTACGGCGCGCCGGTGACGGGCGGCAACATGGAACCATTGCGCGGACGGATGGACTTTGAATTCGAGACGATGCGGCAGGCGCATCCGCGTGGTGGATTACAAAAGCAAGGGGAAGATCAATAAGAGGATTGAAGTTGTGGTGGAGTAGAAAATCCCAACTCCCAATCGGTCAACTACACGAGGTGCCTATGTTCAAGCCTGTTCCCACACAGCCTGACTTCCCCGCATTGGAGCGCGAAACGCTCCAGTGGTGGAAAGAAACCGACGCCTTCAATCAACTGCGCCGACTGCGCGCGGGCGGCCCCACTTTTTCTTTCATCGACGGGCCGATCACGGCGAACAATCCGATGGGCGTGCATCACGCCTGGGGGCGCACGTATAAAGACCTGTGGCAGCGCTACAAAGCCATGCGCGGTTACGACCAGCGTTGGCAAAACGGCTTCGACTGTCAGGGCTTGTGGGTCGAGGTGAACGTCGAGAGAGACCTCGGCTTCAAAACCAAGAAAGACATCGAGGAATACGGCCTTGCGCCGTTTGTCGTGCTGTGCAAACAGCGTGTGCTCAACTACGCCGCGGTGCAGACCGAGCAGTCTATTCGTCTCGGGATGTGGATGGACTGGAATGATCCCGACACGTTGCGCTTTCTGCGCGACCGGCTGGGCGAAGACCCGAACGCGACGATTACGCTGAATGGGCCGCTTGGCTCCATCGGCGGCACGGTCGAGCAACTCGTGGGGCAGTTGGGCTTGCCGCAACTCGGCGGGTCGTACTTCACTTTCAGCGACAAGAACAATTACGACATCTGGGGTTTCCTCAAGAAAGGCGCCGACAGCGGCTGGGTCTACAAGGGAACCGACGTGATGCCGTGGTGCTGGCGCTGCGGAACCGGGATCAGCCAGCACGAGATCGTCACCGAGGGTTACATCGAAAAGGCCGATCCCGGCCTGACCGTGCGCTTCCCGCTGGTGGATCGCCCAGGCGAATCATTGCTCGTATGGACGACGACGCCGTGGACGCTGACGTCGAACGTGGCCGCCGCCGTTGGCCCGGAACTGGCCTACGTGAAAGTTCGCCAGTCCGCGCCGGCCATGCCGGGCGGGCCAGGCGGCGATGAGTTCTTTTATTTGTCCAAAGGGACGACGAAGATGCTCAAGGGCAAGTACGAA
>JACQED010000204.1 GCA_016200785.1 Chloroflexota bacterium | reverse complement strand
GCGAGGAAAAAGAGCGTCGCGAGGACCGAGACCTCGCCCCTTACGCGATGCGCAGCCGCCATTCGCGCGGCCGCAAGCATCACGAGTCCGAGGACAGCTTCCGCACCTGCTTCGAGCGAGACCGGGACCGAATCGTCCATTCCTCGGCCTTCCGCCGACTGGAATACAAGACCCAGGTCTTCGTCAATCACGAGGGTGACTACTACCGCACGCGGCTCACCCACACTTTGGAAGTCGCGCAGATCGGGCGAACGGTCGCCCGCGCGCTCGGCGCTAACGAGGACTTGATCGAGGCCATCTGCCTGGCGCACGACATGGGCCATCCGCCCTTCGGCCATTCGGGCGAGGTCGCACTTTCAAAATTGATGCAGGGCCACCTCGGCTTCGACCACAACCGACAGAGCCTCCGCATCGTCGAGGAACTGGAGCGCCGCTTCCCCGACTTCCCCGGCCTCAACCTGACCTGGGAGGTGCGCGAAGGCATTGTCAAGCACGAAACCGAGTACGATATCTCGGACGCGGCTGACTTCGATCCCGATAAGCGCGGCCATCTCGAAGCGCAGATCGCCAACGCCGCCGACGAGCTGGCTTATACCGCGCACGACCTCGACGACGGACTGCGGTCGGGACTGCTTTGGCCCGACGACCTCGGCGGCCTCGACCTGTGGCAATACGTCCGGGCGAGCCTCGGTTGGGACGGCACGGGGTGGGGCGATCTGATGCGACACCGGATCATCCGGCGGCTGATCGGGCTGGAGGTGCGCGACCTGGTCGAGACCACGAGCTGGCGGATTGACGACTCCGGCGCGAAGTCGCCCGACGACATTCAGCGCCTCGATCACAACGTCATCGGTTTCTCGGACGAGATGGCGGCGCGCAACCGGCAAATGAAGAAATTTCTTTACCAGAACATGTACCGCCATTACCGCGTGGTGCGGATGCAGGTCAAAGCCGAGAAGATCATCGGCGATCTATTCGAGGCGTATACGCGCGAACCGGCGCAACTCCCGGCGAGCGTCCAGGCCCGTTTGGCCGACGAGGAACTGTATCGCGTTGTCTGTGACTACATTGCCGGCATGACCGATCGTTACGCGCTGGAGGAACACGCCAAGTTGTTCGATCCGAGAGAGAGGCCGTGACGTTGCCTGACTCTTTTTATCACAAAGATACGAAGACACAGAGAAATCATTGTCAACTTCGTGTCCTGGTATCTTCGTGGTAAAGAACCTTTGTTATGGGGAACCTGAGAGGTGACAGTGGACGAGATATTTCTGACCTCTGACGGTGCGAAGAAACTGAAGCACGAGCTTGAGCATCTGACGACGGTGAAGCGCACCGAACTTGCCGCGCGCCTGCGCGATGCGATCAAGATGGGCGATCTGTCGGAGAATGCCGACTACATCTCTGCCAAAGAGGAGCAGGCTTTCCTCGAAGGCAAGATCATGGAACTGCAAGAGACTCTGCGCCGCGCGACGGTTGTGGCTGAGGGGAGCGGCAACGACGCTGTCGGCATCGGCCAACGAGTGACAGTGGTCGAGACCGGCGCCGATCCGGAGACGTTCATTCTCGTCGGGGCGAAGGAAGCCAATCCGCGCGAAGGCAAGATTTCGCACGAGTCGCCCATCGGCAAAGTGCTCATGGGCAAGCGAGTGGGGGACACCGCCGAAGCCGAAACGCCGGGCGGGACGATAGTGTTCAAAGTGCTGAAGATCGAGTAATCGGAACTGAAGGGAACGAAAGAACTCAAGGAAATGGTGTTTCCCTGAGTTCTTTTTTTTTCCTTCGAGTTCCCCCCATGTCCCTCATTGCCCTCAGTTCCCTTTTCTTCACGCCTCCGCCGCCACCGGCTGTTCCTCCGGCGCTCTCTGCCACGCTGCAAGTTCGATGGTAATGCGGTCAAAGTACGAATTGGGCGGCAGAGGGCCGGTGCCGTACGACATATCGACCACCCGCGCCGTTACGTGCAAGGTCGCCGTCTGGAGCACCAGCGTGTCGCCGGCCTTCGCCAGCGCCGGCTCGCCCTTGGCCGAGAGTTTCGACTTGATGCCGTCATCGCGGAACGTGTGCTCGCTCATCAGCACGTTCGTCACCGTGCGAATGTCGTTCTTGTCGAACAGCCAGACCTCTAGTGCCGCGACCTTCTTCGGGTCGCCGACGCCGATCGTCTCCGAAATGCCCACACCACACTCGCCGAGAAAATCGCCGGCGGGTGAGTCGATGCTGAAAGACTCGTCGTACAGATCGTCGCCTGCCTGATAAGTTGTCATGAATTGGACGATTGGCGGCTCGCCCGGCTGCGCGGCGAAGTCGGTGCGGGGCGCAGCGGCAGAGGCGGCCGCAGCCTGCCTTTGTGGAGTCTGTTGTCTCAACGATGGCGGGCGGTCCGGGCCGCTTTTGCCCCGGCGTTGCAGAACGAAGAAGACCGCGCCGCCGAGCAGGGCGACGACGACCATCACGCCACAGACATACGGCGCCAGGCCAATGACGCGCGCCAACGGGTTCGTCGGCGCGCCTCCGACCCCACTCCCTCCAGTCACAGCCTCCGGCCCGACTGCGGCTGCCAGGTTGACGATCCGCAGATTGTCGGCCCCTTGCGTCGAATTCAGGGCGGCCTGCAAGGCGTTCGGCGCGGCGCTGCCGAGGTATTTGATGCGCGTCTTTGCCAGTTCGACGTTCTGGTTCAGCGCGAACGAGTCGGCGACGAGCTGAATGTACTCGCGCTGGTACGTGGCCGTCAGGTCAGACGGCGCGGCGTTTGTCCACTGCACGGGCCACAGCCACCAACCGAGCAGGGGCAGGCCGATGATCAGCCCGAAGGCAAAGGCGGCGGCTGCCGCGCCGTAGGCGTATTTTGAAATCAGGCTATTGATTGCATCCATTCAGCACCTCTTCACTTTTTGGCGTCGGTGCATGATTGTACGTTCGATTGTTCAACGATGCAAATTGGGTGCAAGTGTCGTACCGCGCAACAGCGCTGGCAGGCGGCGGACTCAATCACGAATGACGCGAATGAACGAATATCACGAATTCAACGCTTATTCGTGTCATTCGTCTATTCGTGCCATTCGTGATGAGTATACCTCGGCGTGCGTAAGCGTTGAGTCAACTCCCAGCAGATGCTTGCAGCTGGGTTTCTTCCGGCACGAGCGAGTCGAGCGACGTCTGCTGTTCGCAAACGGTGCACTGCGCGGAATTCCTGTTAGCCGCGACGAGCAGCCCGCCGCAATTGGGGCAAGGCTGAGGCAGGGGTTTCTTCCACGAAGTGAAGTCGCACGTCGGATAGTTCGCACAGCCGTAAAAGATTCGATTTTTCCGCGTCTTGCGTTCGACGATCTCGCCGCCGTCCTTTGGACATTGTACGCCGATCTTCTCCAGCCACGGCTCGGTGTACCGGCAATTCGGGAAGTCCGAACAGCCGATGAACTTGCCGTACCGGCCCCAGCGAATGATCAGCGGATGGCCGGTCTGGGGGCAATCGCGCCCGACGTATTCGGGGCCGTTATTGATCTTCGGCATCGCCGCCTCGGCCGTTTTCACCTGTTCGGCGAACGGGCCGTAGAAATCGCGAAGGACGGGCACCCACTCGCGCTCGCCCTCGGCGATCTTGTCGAGGTCTTCCTCCATCCGGGCGGTGAAGCCGATGTCCACGATGTCGGCGAAGTGCTCGACGAGCAGATCGTTGACGACGATGCCCGTGTCGGTGGGTTCGAGGCGTTTGTCCACTCTGACGACGTAGCCGCGCTGTTGAATGGTCGAGAGGGTCGGCGCGTAAGTGGAGGGCCGGCCAATGCCGTCCTCTTCGAGCGCCCTCACCAGTGTCGCCTCCGTGTAACGCGGCGGTGGCTGGGTAAAATGCTGTTCGGGGATGAGGCGCAGAAGGTCGAGGAGATCGCCGTCGTTCAGCGGCGGGACACGGCGGCCCTCCTCTTCGTCGGCGGTCGCGTCTTCCTCGCGGGCCTCTTCGTAGACGGCGAGGAAGCCGGGGAACCTGACAGTCGATCCCGCGACTCGTAAGAGATAAATCGGCGGCGCCGCCCCGCCGTCGTTCGCGGGAGCGCGAGCTTCGATGTCCACCGACACGGTGTCGTACACCGCCGCCGCCATCTGGCTGGCGACGAATCTTTGCCAGACAAGATTGTAGAGTCGGAACTGATCGCGCGAAAGGAACGACTCGATTGACTTCGGCTCTCGCATCGCCGACGTGGGGCGGATCGCTTCGTGCGCCTCCTGCGCCCCCTTGGCTTTGGTCTTGTACTGCGGCGGTTGGGGCGGCAGATATTCTGCCCCGAATTTGCCGCCGATATACTCGCGGACTTCTTTCTGCGCGACCTCGGCCACGTTGGTGCTGTCGGTGCGCATGTAGGTGATGAGGCCCACCGTTGCGCCGGTGTCAATGTCAATGCCTTCGTAGAGTTGCTGGGCAACCGACATCGTGCGCTTCGCGGTGTAGCCCAATCGCCGCGAGGCCTCTTGTTGCATCGTGCTCGTCGTGTAGGGTGGGGAGGGATTGCGTCTGCGTTCGCCGCGCTTGACTTTGGAAACGGCGTACGCCGACCTCTCCAAATCCGCCAGAAGCGGCTTGACTTCGGCCTCGTTGTGAAGTTCAACCTCCTGGTCGCCGACCCGGATCAGTTTTGCGATGAACGCGGCCTTGGCCGACCGTTCACCCTGCCTCGACAGTTCGGCCTCGATGCTCCAGTATTCTTCTGGGACGAATGCCTGAATCTCGCGCTCGCGATCCACGATGAGGCGCACCGCCACCGACTGCACGCGCCCCGCCGACAGCCTCCCGCGCACCTTGGCCCACAACAGCGGGCTGAGCGAATACCCGACGAGCCGGTCGAGAATGCGTCGCGCCTGTTGCGCGTTCACCAAATCCATGTTGATCTCGCGCGAATGCGAGAAGGCCTCTTCGATGGCCGGCTTGGTGATCTCGTGAAAGACGACGCGCCGCACCCGCGCGCGGTCGATCTCGGCCGCCTCGATCAGATGCCATGAGATCGCTTCGCCCTCGCGGTCGGGATCGGTAGCGAGATAGATTTCCTCCGCGCGCGCCGCGTCGGCCTTGAGGTCCTTCACCACCTGACGTTTCTCGTTGGGCACGCGGTACTTTGGCGCAAAGTCGTTCTCGACGTCCACCGAGAGTTGCGACCTCAACAGGTCGCGAATGTGGCCGACCGACGCGCGCACGTTGTAGCCCTTGCCCAGAAAACGCCCCACCGTCTTAGCCTTGGCCGGCGACTCGACGATGACCAGTTTCCCTGCGCGCTTGACGGCGACCGGGGCAATCGGTTCAGGGCGCGGCAGGCCGGCGTGCGCCTCGGTCACACCCATGCGGAAGAGCGTCGTGCCGCAGACCGGGCAAGTCCCCTTTGTCGCGGGCGTGCCTTTGGCCGTGAACACGGCCCGCGGGTTCTGCATCTCCCGCTTGGTTTTGCATTTTACACAGTAAGCTTCCATTTATCCTTTGCCAGTTCCACGACTGTTTACGAAAATGACCCACAGACAGTTCCCACATCTCTGGTCGTCTTTTATCTGTGGCGGGCCCCCCGGCGCTGTAATTCTTCGACGATGGCTCGCACTTCCTGCGAGCGATCCCGCGAGCACACGAGCAAAGCGTCGTCGGTGTCTATGATGATCAAATCGTCCACGCCGATCGTCGCGACCAGCCGGTCGGAATGGATGAGCGATCCGGTGGTGTCAATGCTCAGATGATCTCCGTTGAGCACGACGTTGCCGTGCTCGTCGGGCGCGAGCACGTCGAGCAGAGAGGCCCACGAGCCCACGTCGCTCCAGCCCAGCCCGCCCGCGGGGATAACGGCCACATCGCGCGCGCGCTCCATGATGGCGAAGTCAATCGTGTCTTTCGCGACCGCCGGCCAAACTCGCGCCAGCGCCGCCTTTGCGTCCGGCCCGTCGAGCGCCGCGCCGATCTCCATCAGTTTTGCATGTGTCTCCGGCACGAGCCGCTCGAATTCGGCCAGGATGCGATCGACGCGCCAGATGAACATGCCGCTGTTCCAACTGTGCAGGCCATCCGCGAGAAACTCGGCCGCAGTCTCGGCTGAGAGGGCTTCTCTTTGAACTTGAGCGCGCGATAGGCTTCGATCCCGTCGAACGCGCCGATCGGAGCGCCGCGCTCGACGTAGCCGAAGCCCGTCGCCGGAAAGGTCGGCGGGATGCCGAGGGTGACGAGATAGCCCTGCGCCGCAACTTGCGCGGCGGCCGTCAGCACGTCGCGGAACCGCGCCGGGTCGGCGATGTAGTGATCGGCGGTGAGGCAGGCCATGATCGCGTTCGGATCGCGGCGGCGAAGATACACCGCGCCCAGCCCGATCGCCGGCGCAGTCCCGCGCCCTTCGGGTTCGACGATAAAAGCCTCGCGTGGCAATTGAGGCGCCTGCCGCGACAATTCGTCCGCAAGATCGCCGGAGGCGAGAATGAAAATTCTCTCAGGCGGAAAGAGCGGTGCGAGGCGCCCGACGGCAATCTCGAACATCGTTTGATCGCCGATGAGTTTGAGCACTTGCTTGGGCCGGCCCTGCCGCGACAGCGGCCACAACCGCGTGCCCGATCCGCCGGCCATGATTACCGCAAAGAAGGACTCACTCGACAAGATACACAGCGCCTTTCTCTCTGGCTAAGATGTAATTCATCCCGCCCACCTGTCTGACCATTCCCTTGAGTTCCATCATCGCCAGCGCGGATGAGACTTCGGCGATGGGGAGGCCGGCCAGCGCGCGCAGACTGTCCACGTGAATCGGCTCGACCGAGAGATGGTTGAGCAGTTTGATCTCGGTCTCACTCACGGGCAGGGTCGCGCGCGCCTCGGCGTGCTCGACGACCATCGTGAGATTCAACTCCTCGAGAATATCCTCAGCGCCCAGCACCGGCTTAGCTCCCTGCTGAATCAAGCGGTTGGTTCCGCGACTCGAACGGGCGAGGATGTTGCCGGGCACGGCGAAGACGGGCTTCCCCTGTTCGAGCGCGACGTCGGCGGTGATCAGCGCCCCGCTCACCTCGCCGGCTTCGACGACCAGCGCGCCAAGCGACAGGCCGCTGATGATCCTGTTGCGCGGCGGGAAATTGCCGCTCTCGGGCGGCGTGCCGAGCGCGTAATCGGAGACGAGCGCGCCGCTCTCCGCGATGGCCTCGGCCAGCCGCCTGTGTTCCGAAGGATAGATCATGTCGAGACCGGAGCCGAGAACGGCGATGGTGCGCCCCCCGGCGTCGAGCGCGGCCTGATGCGCGATCGCGTCGATGCCGCGCGCCAGTCCGCTGACGATGGTGATCTTGCTCGCGGCCAGCGCCGTGACGAGTTCGCGCGCCACCTCTCGGCCATAGGGCGACGCTCTGCGTGTCCCCACGACGGCCAGCGCCCATTCGTCTGCTTCGCTCAGCAAGCCGCGCACGTAAAGCACGGGTGGCGAGTTGGGAATCTCGCGCAGGCGGCGCGGATATTCAGCATCGTCCCAGGTGAGAACGGTGATGCCTGCGTCGGCGACTCTGGCTTCTTCGGCGTCGAGGTCGAGCGACGCGCGAGCAGCCAACAGAGTGTCCAACGCGCGCCGATCGATTCCGGCAGCGCGCAGTTCATCGGGCGAGGCTCGCCACGCGGAGCCGAGATCGCCAAGCGCATCCAAGAGGGCGCGAACTTTCGCCGGGCCGATGCCTTTGACGATGTTGAAGCCGATCCAGTATTTGCGCTCAGGCACGACCGATCCGATCCTTGTCAGAAAGCGGCGACTAACTTACCACAGTGCCGTGCTGACTGTCAAGCGGGGAACGAAAAGGCCCGCTTTCGAGCGCAGTTGAAAGCAGGCCTCCAGTGACTCAATGGAAACGGCGGCGCGATCAGCCTTTCAATCTCTCCAATTCGGCGCGCAATCGGACAAGTTCGGCTTCCGCAGATTCGGCGCGCTCCCGCTCGGCCTCGGCCCGCTCTCGCTCGGCTTCGGCTTGGGTCGCTACGAGTGTTCCGTCGGGCAAAAAGAGGCGCAGCCAAGTCGCAATCGTTCCTTGATATTCGCCAGTCCATGGGCCAAGCCAGGCCTGCAATTCCTCGCTCCACAACCGACCATGCTCATTCGCCGACAACGGAGCGTACCGGACATCGCTCAGTCGCCAGCCTTGAAGCGAAGCAACGTCGGCGTCACAGCAAAAATAATCGGGCGTCTTGAAGATGCGCTCGTAGAGGTCTTTCTTGGCGCCGAGGTCTTGATAGGCTGTTGACGGCGAAAGGAGTTCGACGATCACGTCAGGCAAGCGTGCGTCCTCCTCCCACGCGATCCACGAATGGCGGTTGCGCGTTCCGTCCACGCCTTTGACTACAAAAAAGTCGGGGCCTTTGTAATTGCGATCCCGGACTTGCTTCAGGCTGTAGTAGATGAACATGTTGCCGCCGGCAAAGAAGTCCGTCCGCCCCGGCCAGCGCTGATGAGTGGACTCGACGAGAAGACCGATCTGAATGCGGTGCCAATTGGATTCCATAGGCTCTCCGTCATCGTACGGCAAATCCGTCGGCGGCAGATCCGGTATCTCGTAACGTTGGATGACTTCGATTACCTGGCTCATGGCGTGTGCTCCAGTCGCCGACAATTATACTGCCGGAAACCGCTTTCCGCT
>JACQED010000203.1 GCA_016200785.1 Chloroflexota bacterium | reverse complement strand
GCTCCTCGAAGATTGACCCGATCCAAAAATACAGTGTGACGCCGGCGTTCAACGTGAGGAGGTTGAGCGTCATCACCGGCGTTAGCCAGATCAGGATCGGGCTGAAGGTGTAGAGTGGGTGGCGCGTCCAGCCATGGATGCCGGTCGTCACCAGCACCGGCGGATCGCGCGGGTCGGGTTCGCCGCTCAACAGCCGGAGCAATTGGCGCAGGCCGAGGAAGCGCGGCAGGTCAACGCGAATCAGACTCGCGGCCATGCCGACGATCGCGGCAATCTGGGCCGGGATCGTGACGAAAAGAAGCGGGGTCGGGAGAGTATAGAGCCGCAGGTCGGGCAAAAGCGCGGCGAGCGCGAACGGAGGAATGACGGTGAGGCCGGCGATGAGATTGTACGCGAGACGATACATCCCATCGGCGAGGCGCGGGCCGAGCAGATTCCGGGCATGGGCTTTGGCGGTGAGCGAGGCCAGCAGAGAGTGGATGAGTCCGAAGACGGCGAGAGAGGCGACGATGATGAGGGGACTGAGTGCCATGAGTTGGATCGGACACGGAAGAACGCGGATGACACGGATGATTTCCTATCCGTGTTTTTCCGTGCAATCCGTGTCCCGATTCTACCCGATCATCGGCCCGAACAGCAGGCCCAATCCGTAAGTGATGGCGGCCTCGGCGATGCCCACCACCGTCATCTCTGTTCCCGAGGCCAGCCACGATCTGCCGGTGACGATCGTCTTGGCCGCGCCGATGGCGAAGTGCGCCACCACACTGATAACGAACGACCAGATCACGGCGGTGATGCCGCTCAACCAGAAGAACGGGACGATAGGAATGAACGCGCCGGCCGCCGTGGACAGCGTCGCCGACAGCGCGGCGTGGAAGGGGTTGGGAAACGAGGCTGCGGACAGGCCGAGTTCTTCGTGCGCCAGCGTTTTGAGAAACTCCTCCGGCTTCTCCTCAAGTTTTCGCGCCAACAGCGCGGCCTCGTCGGGCGAGAAACCTTTGAGTTGATAGATCAATTCGAGTTCGCGCCGTTCCTCCTCCGGGTCTTTCTCGATCTCCTCGCGCTCGCGCGACAACTCGGCCTCGTACACTTCACGCTCGGATTTCGTCGCGAGGTACGCGCCCGCGCCCATCGAGAGCGCGGAGGCCAGCATCCCGGCGAGGCCGGAGATCAGCACGAAGTGTGAATTCGCCGCCGTCGCGCCGGCGACGCCCGACACGATCCCGAACACCGCGCCCAAGCCGTCGTTCGCGCCGTAGATCGCCTGCCCGATCCAGCCGCCGCCCCGCACGTGCCAGGTCTCGCGGCGCATGATCGTGTCGAGCAATGACTGCGGCGTCTCGGCCGTCTTAGAGATGGTGCGCATCACACGGGCGTGCGATTCTTCCTCGGCCTCCATCTCAAGGACGGTGCGACGATCGACCTCCGGCAGAACTTTGCTGAAGCCGGCCATCATCGTCGCCTGCCGTTCCTCGAAGGCCTCGATGCGCCGCGCGGCGGCCTCCGTGCCGATCTGCTTGAGAAACCACAGATTGAAACGCTGGCGCGCGCCGTCGGGCCGGGGCGGAAGCTCCGCGCCGAGATCTTTCAGCCGCGCGGCGAACTTTTCGGCGTGCTTGTCCTCGGCCTCGGCGAGTTCGTTCAGCAGTTGCCTGCGGCGCGGATCGGACTCGGCCTCGGCCAGCGCGCGATAAACGGCCGCTCCTTCCAGTTCGCGCAGATAAAACTGGCGGAGGGCGGTGATGACTTTCTGATTGTCGCTCATAAATTTCCCTCGCCCGGCATGATACTGCGAGAGGCAGGAGCGGGCAAATCCAGCAGGCCGCCGTCTGGCAGACGAAGTTGGAAAGCCGTTGCGCCGGGGCTTGACAACAGTTAGTTCAAGAGGTATACTCCAGTAGAGTATACGACTTCCTCGGCCCTTGTCAAGGGTTGAGGCGGCGGCTCAGAGGACGAACCAAGATGAACGTCAAATCGCCAACAATCAAAGAGGATATACTTAAGCGGCTGAGGCGCATCGAGGGGCAGGTGCGCGGCGTCCAGAAGATGGTCGAAGAAGAGCGCGAATGCCATGACATCATCCAGCAACTCGCCGCCATCCGCGCGGCCGTTCACCAGGCCAATCTCGTTCTCGTGCGAAACTACGCTTCGGAATGTCTGCTCAAGCCCAATGCCGAGGCTTCGCCGGAGGAGTTGGTGGACAGCCTGATCGTCATGTTGAGCAAGGCGCCGTAAAAGGGGACTGAAGAAAACGAGGAACTCCATGAGCAAAACGGTTTCTGTCACCTGGGACGGCGAGTTGTCCTTCGACGGCGTGTCCGGTTCAGGACACACACTGCGAATGGACGGGCGCGGGAACGTGACCGGCTTCAGTCCGATGGAGTTGATGATTCTGGGGCTGGCCGGGTGCACCGGCATGGATGTCATCGACATCCTTCGCAAGAAACGGCAGGATGTGACGGCGTTCGCGGTCAACGTCCGCGGAACGCAGGCCAATGAGCACCCATTTGTTTATACTGACATCGAGGTTGAATACGTCGTGCGCGGACACGGCGTCGATCCGAAAGCGGTCGAACGGGCGATCGAGCTTTCGCAGACGAAATACTGCCCGACCAGTGCGATGCTGTGCAGGACCGCAACGCTTCGCTCTTCGTATCGCATCGAAGAGGCTGAGGCCGCGCCGGAGGCTGTGCCCGCCTGAGGCATGCGGCCTTCGGCCCTCGTCCAGAGCTCAGTGGGGAAAGAGCAGTGATTCAAATGCCTCATGCCGTTGTCAAGTGGGTGCAAAAGAAAACATTTATCGGAACCGACTCGAGCAAACACTCGATCGTGCTTTCGACGCAGGATGCCGACAACGGAGTCGGTATGCGTCCTTCGGAGCTGCTTTTGATCGCGCTGGCGTCCTGCACGGCGGTGGATGTCGTCGAAATCCTCGGCAAGAAACGGACGCCGGTCGAGTCGCTTGAAATCTACATCAGCGGCGAGCAGGAAGCCGAGCCGCCGTGGACTTACCGCAAGATTCACCTTGACTACCGCCTGCGCGGAGCCAGACTGACGCGCCGCGATGTGGAGCAGGCCATCCGGCTTTCGGATGAGAAGTATTGCTCGGTGTCCGCCACCGCCAGGGGCGCGGCCGAGATCACTTACGAGTTTCACCTCGAAGGGGAGGAAACCGAAATCGAAAAAGGAAACGCCGATTTGTCAGCCAGCCTCCCGAAACAGTCCACCTCACCGGGTATCCTGGTGGCGGCGGACCAACCGGAAGAGGAGCCTGCGCGATAGCACGGCAATCAGTAAGAGCGCCTTTCAGGCGCGAATCAGAAAAGGAGACAGTCCAATGAGCGAACCGATTCACGTTACCGACGAGGCGTTTCAGAAGGCCGTGCTGGAATCCAAGATTCCGGTCGTGGTAGATTTCTGGGCGCCGTGGTGCGGCCCGTGCCGCATGGTCGGCCCGATCCTCGAAGAGATCGCCAAGGAGTACGACGGCAAGTTGATCGTGGCGAAGGTGAACACCGACGACAACCCGCAGTGGGCCATGCGCTACGGCGTGCAGGGCATTCCCACGATGCTCTACATCGCCAACGGCAAAGTGGTCGAGCGGCAGGTGGGCGCTGCGCCCAAGCCGTTCATTCAGCAGAAGGTCGAAGCCTTGCTGAAACTCGCCGTGACGCCTGCCCCGGCGAGCAACTGACAGCCTCGGATGTAGAAGGAAAAGACCCGGCGATGAACCGGGTCTTTTCTTTTGACTCACGGACAGAAGGGAACACGGGCAGGCACCGGCCAGCCTCTGGGCAGACACGAGGCTTGCCCCTACTTCTTCTTCACATGCGGCGGCTCCTCGCCCTCCGGCGCGTTCTTGCCGTAGACGACGCCCTCCAATTGCCGGCCAACGCGCCGCAGGCCGGAGCGAACTTTGGCCACGCCGGTCAAGGTACGGCGGCGCAGGCGGCCCCACGTGTCGAGCGGCGGCGGTGGCGTCACATCCCAGTGAACGACGCTGGCGCCCCAGGTTAGTCCCGCGCCGAATCCGACGAAGACGAGATGATCGTTCGGCTTCACGCGCCCCTTCTCCACTGCCTCGCACAGCGCAATTGGGATCGAGGCCGTCGAGGTGTTGCCGTACCGTTCCACGTTGATCACGAATTTATCTTCGGGCAGTTCCAGGCCGCGCGCCGCCGCTTCGATGATCCGCCGGTTGGCTTGGTGCGGGACGATCGCGTCGATGTCCGAGAGTTGCAATCCCGCGCAGGCAACGGCCTCGCGCGTGGATTGAATCATCACGCGCGTGGCGAAGCGATACACGGCGCGGCCATCCATCTGGATCGTGTGCAGGTTGTCGCGCACTGTTTCGTAACTCGCCGGCATTTTGCTTCCGCCTGCCGGCACAGTGAGCAGGTCGCCGCCCGAGCCGTCGGAACGCATCACCAACGACATCACGCCTCCCGTAACGTCGCTGCCGCGCAGGACGAACGCGCCCGCGCCGTCGCCGAACAGAATGCACGTGCCGCGATCGCTCCAGTTGAGCAGGCGCGACAGTGTCTCCGAGCCGATGACCAGCGCGGTGTTCATGCTGCCGCACTTGATCGAGTTGGTCGCCATGCCCAGCGCGTAAATGAAGCCGGAGCAGGCTGCCGACAAGTCGAATGCGCCGGCCCGGCTCGCGCCCAGCGCGTCCTGCACCAGGCTGGCCGTGGACGGAAAAATGTGTTCGGGTGACGAGGTAGCAACGATGATCATGTCGATCTCGTCCGGGCTGATGTCGGCCACCTCCAACGCCCGCGTCGCGGCTTCAATTGCCAGGCTGGCCGTCGTCTCTTTCGGTCCGGCGATGCGCCGTTCGCGGATGCCGGTGCGCGAGACGATCCATTCATCGGTCGTGTCCACCATGCGGGCCAGATCGTCATTGGTCAAGACCTTCTCCGGCACGGCCATGCCCCATCCGACAACGTGCGCGTAGCGATTCACGGTCTGATGCCTCCGTTCGACCTGCCCAAGACCAGGCACGCATTGTGCCCGCCAAAGCCGAACGAGTTGGACATGACGATCTTCGGATCGGTCTTGCGGGCAGTGTTGGGCACGTAGTCGAGATCGCATTCAGGAT
Source organism: Chloroflexota bacterium (assembly GCA_016200785.1). GTDB lineage: Bacteria > Chloroflexota > Anaerolineae > Anaerolineales > JACQED01 > JACQED01. The sequence goes on along the minus strand of JACQED010000203.1, from coordinate 5,486 downwards.
CGGGCGTCTCGTAATTGATCGTCGGCGGCAGGATACCCGTGGTGAGCGCCTTGACGCACAGGACGGCTTCGAGGCCGCCGGCCGCGCCCAGCAAATGCCCGGTCATTGACTTGGTGGAACTAATGGGGATATCGTAGGCGCGTTCGCCGAAGACGGCTTTGACGGCGGCGGTTTCGCTTTTGTCGTTGAGTTGCGTCGAAGTGCCGTGGGCGTTGAGGTAGTCGACGTCTTGCATCGAAATGCCGGCGTCGGCCAGCGCCATGCGCATACAGGCCACCGCGCCTTCGCCGTTCTCGAGCGGCGCCGAAATGTGATGCGCGTCGTTGGTGATGCCGTAACCGAGAACTTCGGCGTAGATGCGAGCGCCGCGCGCTCTGGCATGCTCTTCGGTTTCGAGCACGAGGATGCCCGCGCCCTCGCCGGTGACGAAGCCGTCGCGATCTTTGTCGAAGGGGCGCGAGGCGCGCTGGGGAGCGTCGTTGCGCTTGGAGAGCGCGCCCATCGAGGCGAAGCCGGCCATCGCCAGGTCGAGGATCGCCGCCTCCGCGCCGCCGGCCAGCATCACGTCGGCCGCGCCGCGCCGGATGGTCTCCGTCGCCTCGCCGATTGCGTTCGAGCCGGAGGCGCAGGCCGAGGTCACGGCGAGGTTCGGCCCGCGCATCCCGAAAGTGATGGCGATCTGGCCGCCGGCGGTGTCGGGCAACATCATCGGGACGAGGAAGGGGCTGACGCGGGTCGGCCCTTTTTCGCGCATGACGATGTGCTCGGCCAACACGGTGCCGATGCCGCCGATGCCGCTGCCCACCAGCGCGCCGATGCGGTCGCGGTTGGACTCGTTGATCTCCAATTTTGCGCCGGCGAGGGCCTGGCCCGCCGCAGCGACGGCAAACTGGGTGAAGCGATCCATTCGCCGCGCCTCGCGCTTGCCGAAAAGCGCCACCGGATCGAAGTCTTTCACCTCGCAGGCGAACTTCACTTCGTGGCGGCTGGCGTCGTACAGGGTGATCGGCCCCGCGCCCGATTTGCCCGCGATCACGTTTTCCCAGATCGTATCGGGGTCTATGCCAAGCGGGCTCAGGCAGCCGATGCCGGTGATAACTACTTTTGGTCGCACGGTCTCCTCCGTAGGAATTCACGGCCAAAGCCGGTGGTTTTGCCGTGTCGAGTATAACACAGAGACGGTGAATTAGATACGCGAGGTTGACGAAAAGAGCTAAGCGCCCTAAACTCTGTGCTATCGGCAGAGACATGGAGGCTGGATGAATTTCCTGACTCAGGCTCACTCGCTCGTTCGTTGGCTGGTTCTGCTCGCCGGGGTCGCGGCCTCGGCGAAGTACGCCGTGGGCCTCGCGCGCCATTCCGAGTTCAAGCGCGTCGATCGAATTTTGGGCGCGGTCTATTCCGGCGTCCTCGACGCGCAGGCGCTGATTGGTTTGATCTTGCTCGTCGGCCTTGCCGTGAGTGAAGGCCTGTCGCCGAATCGAATCCTGCACGCGCTGATCATGTTCTTCGCCGTCGCCGCCGCGCACCAGACAGCGCGTTGGTGCGAGGCGCCCGACGCGCGCAAGTTTCGCAATGGGCTGATTGCTTATGGATTGTCGTTCGTTTTGATCTTGTTGGGAATCGTCGTCATCGTAAGAGCGTCATGAGCGCAGAGCTGGCTTTCGCGGGTGACGAAGCGGGCGATGCGTCATTCTCTTTTGCCCACGGCGCATCTAGTCATTTCGTCTTCGCACTCATCGCGACTTCTAACCCTGACGCTTTGCGGGCCGTGCTCGACAAGGTTCGACTTCAACGCGGATTGCCCGCTGGCTACGAGTTTACTTATCATGCTTTGACTAGCGATGTGTTGCGCGAGACCGTTTTCCAAGCGCTGCGTAGCGCTGATTTCGCCTCGTGGGCAATCACTGTTGATAAACGATTGCTTCCAGATGTGTTTCGCTCCCTCGGCAGCCATGCATTTTATGCGTTCTTTGTTAGCGAGTTGATCGGCGCGATACCGGAGGAGACTCGGCGGGGAGCGGTGTTGTTGCTGGATGAGTTTGATCCGTCGGGCTATGCCCTATTGGCTCTAAAACGGGCGTTGAAACAAAAGGGGATACCGCGAGGTTTCAGAAAGATGACCAACGTTCGTTCGCGCAGCGAGTCTCTGGCGCAGGTGGCTGACCTCGTTGCGGGTGCGTTGCTGCGAAAGCAGGCAAAGGGCGACGGCTCCGCGTTTGAATTCGTTCGTTCTCAATTCAAACTACTTCGCGAATATCGCCCGTAAAAAAACCCGCCCAGCTAGCCGGACCTCGTGAGTTCCGGCAGGCCGCCACAATCGGCGACCTTGTCACTGGGCGTCAAAAACCTTGCGGTTTTGTGGTTCACTTTGATTATACGGCACTTCCTCCGGTTGTCAACTTCCACGAGATAAAAGATAATGCGCCCTTCACAGAGGAGCCCCTATGCTCAAACAGCTCGTCCTCATGGATCACGACGGCGGCGTGGACGATTACCTGTCCACGATTCTGTTGATGACGATGGAGCACATCCAGCCGCTCGGCATCGTCGTCACCCCCGCCGACTGTTACATCGAGCCGGCCGTCAGCGCGACCCGCAAGATTCTGGATTTGATGGGCCGCTCGGAAATTCCGGTGGCCGAGAGCACCGTGCGCGGCCTCAATCCCTTCCCGCGTATCTTCCGCCGCGACTCGTTCACCATTGACCACTTCCCGATTCTCAACGAGAGCGATGAAATCCGCGCGCCGCTCGCCTCCGAGACCGGGCAGGCGTTCATGGCCCGCGTTCTGCGCGAAGCGCCGGAGCCTGCCACTCTGCTGGTGACCGGCCCGCTAACTACGGTGGCGGTTGCGCTCGACATCGATCCGAAGATCGAGTCGAAGATCAAAGAGATCGTGTGGATGGGTGGCGCGCTCAACGTGCCGGGCAACATCGATCCCATCATCGAGGGCGGGCAGGACGTGTCGGCGGAGTGGAACGTATACTGGGACCCGATCGCCGCCGACCGCGTGTGGCGCACCTCGATCCCGATCTTGATCTGCCCGCTCGACCTCACTAACAACGTGCCGGTGACCTCCGACTTCGTGCGCCAACTGGGTCGCCAGCGCCGTTACCCGATTTCCGACTTGGCCGGCCAATGCTACGCGCTGGTCACGCATCAGGATTATTTTTTCTGGGACGTATTGACGACGGCCTACCTCGGCCATCCCGAATACTTTCAAGTTCGCGAATGGGAAACCGAGATCGTGACCAGAGGCCGCAGTCAAGGGCGGACGAGAGTCCTGCCGGGAGGACGGAAGATCAGGGCGATGGACAAAGTGAACACGGCGAAGTTCTACGAGTATATTTTGAAGCAGTGGGCGCGGTAGAGAGCTGGGTGGTTGGATGGATGGCTGGGTGGCTGGGTCAGTAGCGGGGGCAATCATGGCATACGAGCGGCTCGAGGATTTGAGGGTCTATCAGGAAGCAACGGCCATTGCCGATGAAGTCTGGAGCGTGGTGGAGAAGTGGTCAATCTTCGCCAAAGATACGCTCGGCAAACAACTCGTCAGGGCCGCGGATTCGATCAGCGCGAACATCGCTGAGAGTTACGGTCGCACTGGGACGCGAGATGTGATCATGTTCCTGATATATTCACGCGGCTCGATGTACGAGACCAAAGATCATCTTCAAAAGGCAATCCGCCGTAACCTGTATCCTTCTGAACAGGGCCACGCCACGCTATTCCGGCTGGAAGCGCTTGCTCCATCCCTCAACGCATACATCTCTGCCAAACGCCGTACCCTGCCCCAACGTCCAACCACCTAGCGACCCAACCACCTAACCACCTAGCCACCCAACCAACAGAGAATCAACCATGCGCGGATCACAAGCTAAAATCACCGTCGTCGGCTCCTTCGCCGTTGGCCTGACTCTACGCGCGCCGCGATTTCCGGTGGCCGGCGAAACGCTCATCGGATCGGACTTCGATATGGGGCCGGGGGGCAAAGGATCGAATCAGGCCGTCGGCTCGGCGCGGTTGGGCGCGGAGAGTCATCTCGTCGCTGTCGTCGGCACGGACATGTTCGGCGACGTCGGCGTCAATTTGTATAGGCAGGAAGGCGTCGGCATCGAGCATCTGCGCCGCGCGCCGGAGCGCAACACCGGCGTCGGCTTCATCCTCCTCAACGAGGCGGGCGAAAATGAAATCGTCTTGGACATGGGCGCGAATCATTTGCTCTCGCCGGAGGATGTTGACCGCGCCGAGGCTTTGATCGCGTCGAGCGACGTCGTGATGAGTGTATTGGAGATCAGCCCGGAGACCGCCGCCCGCGCGATGGCGTTGGCGACCAAACACGGGCTGATTTCCATTCTCAATCCCGCCCCAGCCCAACCGTTGGGCGACGTGATTCTGGCGAACGTAGATGTGCTCACGCCGAACGAAAGCGAACTCCGCATCCTCTCCGGCCTCGCGCCCGACGACCCGACCGACACGCTCGACCTCGCGCATCGCCTGCAAAAGCGCGGCGTGCGGCAGGTGGTCGTCACACTCGGCAGAAACGGCGCGCTCATTGTAAATGAGGACGGCTCGACCGCGCATGTGCCGGGGCAAAAGGTTGACGTGGTGGACACGACCGGCGCGGGCGACGCTTTCACCTGCGCGTTGGGCGTCGCGCTGGCTGAGGGCAAACCGCTGAAAGAGGCGGCGAGGTTTGCGACTTGCGCCGGGGCGTTGGCTTGCACGAAGTTGGGAGTGATTCCGGCGCTGGCGAGGAGGGAGGAAGTGGAGCAGTTGATGCAGACAGCGTAGACATGGGCGGTGGGGGCCATTATGCCTTTCTCTTTCGCGGCGGGCGATGAAGTTGGACAGACCGGTTTCAAATTCGAGCATGGCGCGACCGAGTTCTTCGCGGTCACGCTGATATTGACGCGCGAGCCGCAGGCCATTTGGAATGGGCTCAACCTCTTGCGCGGCGAACTTGGGCTGCCGAGCACGACTGAATTCAAGTTTCACAGCACGCCTCATGCTTTCCGGCTGGCCTTTCTCGAAAAGACAAAAGGCTGGCCGCTGGCGATTCGCAGCCTGTACGTTGACAAGCGATTACTGCCCGCTGATTTTCGCGGGTTGAGCAGTTGGGACTTTTATGGATTCTTCAAAATCCGGAGCAAGACGCTTGTATGGGAGTACCGTGCAGGCAAAGTAAACCCGCCCACCTAATCCCAGTGCTTGTCTGGGCAGGTCGCCACACGGCGACTTTTCGGTGGGCGGGCAAATCGGTCGGGCCGATTTTTCTGACCCCATTATAAGGACGAATGCGGGCAAACGTCAAGCCCGTTCTGACTCCAGATTCCACCTCCAATAAGCAAAGGATTGATCATGTCCCTCACCTCTTCTCTCCCCCGCTTCCCCCTCGCCTTCCTGCCCACCCCGGTGCACGAACTGCCCCGGCTGAGCGCGCTGCTGGGCGGGCCGCGCCTGTGGATCAAACGCGACGACCTGACCG
>JACQED010000202.1 GCA_016200785.1 Chloroflexota bacterium | reverse complement strand
GAGTTGCGCGTCATCGTGCCGCCGTGCCAGTGTTCGAGGAGACGCCCGGTGGTGAGGATGAACGGATACTCGTCGTCGGGCGGCTCCGCCGTCGGCACGTGCTCCAGCGGGAAGAACTTGCCGCGCCCGGAGGGGAAGGTCTCGGCGAAAAGGAACGGCGTGCCGGGGTCGCTCTCGTTGAGCACCGGGTATTGGAGTCCGACTTTCTCAAGGCGCTGATAGGTAATGCCGCCAAACATCGCCACCACGCTCGCCGCCTCACGGAAAACTTCCTCCGGTTCCTCGTAGGACCAGCGCGCGGTGTTGGGGCGGCCCAGCCGCTGTTCTACTCGATTGGCCACGTCGCAGATGATCTCCCAGTCGGGCCGGGCCTGGCCGCGCGGCTGGATGGCCTGGCGCACCCGTTGAACGCGCCGGTCGGTGTTGTTGAACGTGCCTTCCTTCTCGGCCCACGAGGCGGCGGGCAGGAACACGTCGGCAAACGCGCCCGACTCGTTGATGAAGACATCCTGCGCCACCAGAAACTCCAAGTCTTCCATGTGATGGCGGGTGACGTTCAGGTTCGGCTCGGTCATCATCGGGTTTTCGCCCATGATGTACAGCGCGCGCACGCCGCCGGGCCGCGCGTTGGTGAGAATCTCGGTCGTCGTCAGCCCGCGTTTGCGGCTCAGTCCGCCGGACTCGATGTTCCATGCCTTCTCCCACTTGGCCGCGTTTTCCTCTTTGTCCACTTCCATGTAGCCGGGGTAGTGGAACGGCATCCCGCCCATATCCGACGCGCCCTGCACGTCGTTCTGGCCGCGCAAAGGGTTGAGGCCCGTGCCTTCGCGCCCGATGTGCCCGGTGAGCAGAGCGAGATGGATCAGCGCCAGCGCGCTGGCCGTGCCTTGTGAAAGTTGCGAGATGCCCATGCCCCAGAAGATCGCGCCGTTCTTGGCCGTGGCATACATCCGCGCCGCTTCGACGATCAGATTGCGATCCACGCTCGAAACCATCTCGGCATATTCGGGCGTGAACTTCTCGACCGATTTCTTGAACTCCTCGAAACCCTCGGTGCGAGCGCTGATGAATTTCTGGTTGCACAGTCCCTCTTTGACGATGACGTGCGCCATGGCCGTGAAGACGACGACGTTCGTGCCGGGCTTGAGCGGCAGCCAGAGCGTGGCGAAGTCACACAGCTCGATGCGGCGCGGGTCAACGACGATCAGTTTCGAGCCGTGCTTCTCGACTGCCGCCTTCATTTGCAAAGCGATGATGGGATGATTCTCGCTGGTGTTGGAGCCGGTGACGATAAAGCAGTCGCTCTTGACGACCTCGGCGGCGGTGTTGCTCATGGCCGAGGTGCCGAGGGCTTTCAGAAGAGCCGTGACTGAGCCGGCGTGGCACAGGCGGGTGCAGTGATCCACGTTGTTTGTGCGGAACAACGCGCGGAACATCTTTTGCAGGAGATAATTGTCTTCGTTGGTCGCCTTGGCGCAGACATATACCGCCATCGCGTCCGAGCCATCGCGCTTGTAAATCTCGACCAGCCGATCCGCCACGTATTCGAGCGCCTCGTCCCACGAAACCTCGCGCCACTCGGAAAGATCGAACGCCTGGGTGCGGTGGCCGGTCTTCTGCGGCTTCTTGCGGATCAGCGGCGTGGTTACGCGCTTGGGGCTGTAGATAAAGTCGTAGCCGAAGCGCCCTTTGACGCACAGGTTGCCGTGATTGACGACCGAGTCGAAGGGCGAGGTGACGCTGAAAATATAATCGTCTTTGATGTGCAGGTCGAGCGTGCAGCCGACGCCACAGTACGGGCACGTGGTTCGAACGGCTGTGTCTTCGCGTATCATGTGATCTCCTTCGGCAAGTCGCGTCCCCGCCGCGACAATGAACTATAGGCAATCGAATTGCGCTACCACGTAATCAACACTATCGCCGCCAGCGCCGCGCCGATGCCGAAAGATTGCATGGCGGTGAAGCGCTCTTTCAGAATGAAGCGGGCGAGCAAAACGGTGGACGCCGGGTACAGGGAACCGAGCACTCCGGCCACGTCCAACCGCCCGGCCTGTGCCGCAAGCACGACGAATGCATTGCCGCCGCCATCGAGGATGCCGGACAATAGGACCAGCGGCAGGTTCTCCCTCTCCGGCAGTCGCGGCTGGCGAGTCAGAAGGGCGAAGGCGGAGATCGTCGGAAGTGATGCGACCCTCGTCGCGACGAGCGGCCAGAAAACCGCGCCTCCGTTGGCCCGCCCGATGATCACCAGAAACGCGCCGAAGCCGAGGCCGGCGATCACCGGCAGAGTCAACTCCTGCCGGCGAAAGTCGGCCCGACCGGCCTGCGAAATCATCCACACCGCCAGAATCGCCAGCACAAAGCCGGCCAGCTTCGCTGTATCCGGCAGGCCGTCGAAGAACGTGCCGGCGATGGCCGGGAACGACGCGGCGATGACTGCCGAGATCGGCGCGGCCATGCCCATGCGTCCGGTGGCGAGAGCGCGGTAGAGGGCCAGCAGTCCAATCGATCCGGCCAGTCCGGCCAGTCCGCACCACAGCAAGTTTGCCGGCGGCGGCACGGCCTCTCCAGAAACGCGGGCCAGTAGAAGAAACAACGTGCCGCTGGCGATTTGTTGTGCTCGCGCATCAGACGGATGACGCGCGGAATGCCGGTGCCGAAGTCGCGCATGTATCCCTGGCGGCTGAGATACTGAACAATCAACGGGTTGCGCGCAATATGATTGTAGTGACGCAGATTTGCCAGCGTCATCGTGTTCGGCAGGCGGCCCGGGCTGTACAGTTCGAGACGATGATCAAAAATGATCATACGGATTTGCGCGCCCTCGATGCTGTAATCTCGATGAGCGATGGCGTTGACGATCAACTCGCGCAGCGCGGCGCGCGGATACTGCGGGTGTTCATTTTCCTTCACGCCCTCGATCCGCGCAGTTGTTGGCGTGTTGCGAATGGCGAAACTGACCGCGCCATCAATCAATTGCGACAGCGGGCCGCTGAGTTCCTGCGTATCGGCCATCGTTTCGCTCACGTCGTCGCCGACGAAGCGCAGGGCCGAGACGCGGCTGTGATACAAATGCTTCTGCGGGTTCTTGCCGAAGCACAACAGCCCGGCGGCGGTCAGGCACAGTTTGCCGTCACACTCAGCCAACACGAACGCGCCTCGCAGAACCTCCTCGACAGCCGCGTCGTCTTCGGCCAACGACTCGTCGGACACCGACCGATAATAGTGCTCGAACAAAGGCCAGTCAAGATCGGTCTTGCCCGCGCCCGGCACGGGCGTCTCGTCGAAGTGGAACGCGCCCGCGCGCTGCACCAGCCGGAGTAGTTCTTGCGGGCTGGCATCCTGCTTGGTCGAACCCGCTCGAACGTAGTAGCGCCCGCCTTTAGTGCGATAGGGCTTGTGCGGGCCTTGCGCAACTTCGAGCACGACAACCAAGCGGCCCTCGACCTCGACAACTTCGATTCGCGGCAGGACAGCGGGCAGAACGTTCTCGCGGCAAATTTGGACGAGTGTCGTCGACGTCCGATCCGGATCGGCGGCGCCCACGATTTGCCCGTCGTCACTGATCCCGATGAACAGCCGCCCCCCATCGGTGTTGGCAAAGGCGACGATCTCTCCGGCTAGACTTTCGGCGTTGTCCAGCCGTTCTTTGAACTCGGTGTAACTATCTTCGCCCGTGCGCGTTTTCCGTCGAATCTCATCTGGCGTTATCATCGCGCCGCACCCCGTTTGCCGTCACAGCTTCGCGCCTTGTGTCACCTCACCGCCAACACCGGGCAATGCGCGTGGCTCATCACTTTCTGGGTGTGACTGCCCAACAGCAGGCCGCGCAGTGCGCCGAGACCGCGCGTCCCCATGACAATGAGGTCGCACTGCCGAATCCCGGCCACCTGAATGATCTCCTCGGCGGCGCTGCCGAACAACAATTCGGTGTGAACGTCCAAGCCGGGGCCGACAAGTTTCGCGGCCTCGTCCAGAATGTCCTGCCAGGCCAGCGATCGCCTGGCTGTCACTTCGCTGAAATACGGCTCGCCCAGATCCGTCGGGATGGGATCGGCCGCGTAGACCACACGCACCAGCGCGGGAGGCTGTTGCTGTCGCGCTACGTTGCCCGCCAATTCCGCCGCCTTGCGAGCATGATCTGAACTGTCGAACGCCAGCAGGATGTGCTTGAACATACTAACCCTTTCTCTTTCTCCTTCTTTCCGATCTTGTCACTTCCATGATCTCATCCGGCGTCAAGCCCTGCTCCAACAGCCACTCGCGCTTGGGCTTGAGCGCGCCGGTGGGGCAAACGCCGACGCACTGGCCGCAGAAGACGCACGTCGTCTCAGGCATCGCTTTGTCAAAGAATGTGCCGATGCGAGTATCGAAGCCGCGTTCGCCGAAGTTGATCGCGTAGGTGAACTGCGCGTCGTCGGCGCACACTTGAACACAGCGCCAGCAGAGAATGCACTTCGAATAATCGCGGATGTACATCGGATTGTCGTCGAGCACCGGATGCTCGCGGCGCTGGCCGTCCGCGAAGCGCGTCGTGTCAGCGCGGTAATCGCCGATGAACGACTGAATCTCCGGGGCCTCGGAAAGATCAACGGCGGAGTCGAGCATTTCGAGGATCGTCCGGCGACTGCGCTCGACGCGCTCGCTGCGCGTGTGAACCTTCATCCCCTCGCTCACCTGCGCGATGCACGCCGGGACCAGCACCCGTGCGCCCTCGACTTCGACGACGCAGATGCGGCACAGCGCATTGGCCGTGCAGTATTCGTGGTAGCAGATCGTCGGGATTTGCTCGCTGATCTCGCGCGCGGCTTTGAGAATCGTCGTCCCGGCGGGGACGGTGACTGACTTGCCATCAATCGTGAGTGTGACGTCGGGCATGAAATCTCCTTCAATCTCGTTTTATCGCATCGGCCGCGGCGATGCCGAGCGCTATCATTCGCTCCAGTCGTTCCGGCTCGTCGGCCAACAGCCCGGGAGAACTGACTCGCACGATCACGCC
>JACQED010000200.1 GCA_016200785.1 Chloroflexota bacterium | reverse complement strand
CGGCTGGCTCGCTCGATTCCTCACGCATCCGGTGAAGGGGCTGGAGAACTATGCCGAGATGATGCGTCTGCTGATGGAAGAGAAGAAGGCAATCAAGGTGTACGTGGAAGTGGCAGGGGAATAGAGGTCAGGTATGCGAATCGCGCAAATGATCCAAGCCGTCGATGCCCATGCCTGCGGGGAACCGGGGCGAGTCATCGTCGGCGGCGTGTTGGACGTGCCCGGCGCGACGATGTTCGACAAGATGCAGTATCTCCAAAACCATGCCGACGGACTCCGCAAGCGCATGTTGCGCGAGCCGCGCGGTTACCCGGCGGCGAACTGCAATCTGATCCTTCCGCCCACCCACCCCGACGCCGACGCCGGCTACGTCATCATGGAGCAGACCGAGTACCCGGGCATGTCGGGCACGAATACGATCTGCGTCACCACCGTTCTGCTCGAAACAGGGATGATCCTGATGAAGGAGCCGGTCACGGAACTGACGCTCGAATCGCCCGCCGGGTTGATCCGGGTGCGCGCCGAATGCGTCAACGGCAAAGTGCGGAGCGTCACGTTCCAGAACGTGCCCGCCTTCGCCGTGCATCTCGACGCGAAGATCGAAGTGCCGCATCTCGGCGCCGTCACGGTGGACGTGGCCTACGGCGGGATGTTCTACGTCATCGCCGACGCCGCCGCGCTCGGCCTGCGCCTCACGCCCGACGAGGGGCGCGACATCGTGCGCCTCAGCGAGATGATCAAGGCGGCGGCGCAGGAGCAATTGCCCGTGGTTCATCCCGAACAACCCGGCTTCGCGGGCATCACGATCGCCGAGCTCTCCGGGCCGCCGTCGCGCCCGGACGCGCATTTGAAAAACGCCGTGACGGTTTCGACGGGCAAACTTGATTGGGATCGCCCGTCAACGTGGACCGGCGCAATCGATCGCTCTCCTTGCGGCACGGGCACTTGCGCCAAGATGGCGGCGCTCTACGCCAAAGGCAAACTTGGGTTGAACGAGGACTTTCGTCACGAGGGAATTCTGGGCACGCTTTTCACCGGGCGGTTGATCGCGGAAACGAAGGTGGGCGACTATCGCGCGGTGATCCCCACGCTCAGCGGGCAGGCGTGGATTACGGGGATAAGCAGTTACGTCGTCGATCCGGAAGACCCGTTCCCCGATGGATTTACCGTCGGGGATATTTGGTGACCTAAGCCAACCTCTACAACTTCAACTGCCCTCTGACCGCCGCCATAAACTTCGGCCTCGCTTTCAGTAATTCCTGCACGGGTTTCCTCTCCGCTTTCTCAATGTTGATGAATGTGGCCGCGTTCAACCGTCCCTGATTCAGATAGAACCACGCTGGATGACCGCCATTCGCGGCGGGGCGCTCGATCACCTCGTCGGTCTGATAGGTATCGCCCCACGCCTCGAGATTGAGATCGAACAAGTCGGAATAGAAATAGTGAAGGTGATCGAAGACCTCGTCCTTCCCGGCCATGTTCGAACCGGCGGTCTTGCCCGTTGCCTTGGCGTTGTCCCAGTGCTCGATGCGGAAGCGGTGGCCGTAACGAACGTCCACGAAGTTGGCCACGTCGCCGGCGGCGAAGATGTCGGGATCGGATGAGCGAAGATGGTTATCTACCAGCACGCCGTTCTCCACCGCCAGGCCGGCGTTCCCGGCGGCCGTCGTGCGCGGCGTGACCCCGACGCCGACCACCGCCATATCGCCGGCGATCTCGCGCCCGTCCTTCAGCTTCACCGCGCCGAGTCGATCTTTGCCGACGAACGAGGCGGCCTGCGCCTTCGCGATGAACTTGACGCCCCTCGGCTCGAAATACTTCGTGAGATACTTTCCAGCCGGCGCGCCGATTTGCGCCGCGAGCAGGGTCTCGCCCGAGACGAGCAGAGTCACGTCGAGGCCGGCCATCGCCAGCGACGCGGCGACCTCGGCGCCGATGAAGCCACTGCCGAAGATCACGACGCGCTTCGCTTTAGCCGCCGCCTCGCGGATCGCGGTCGAGTCGGCGACGGTGCGAAGGTAGTAAATACCTTTGAGATCCGCGCCAGCGACATTGTGCCTGCGAGGCTCACTGCCCGTCGAATACAGCAACTTGGCGTAGCCCAGAATCCGCCCATCGTCGAGGCTGATGGTGTGCGCCACCCGGTCAATCGTCGTCG
>JACQED010000192.1 GCA_016200785.1 Chloroflexota bacterium | reverse complement strand
TCATCACGCCGGAAGGTTTTGCCGACACGGGCGCGGTGCAACCGGGCGAGGGCGCCACACAAATCATCGTTTCCTACACGCTGCCGTATTCATCGGGCATGGCGGTCGCGCACCAGGTCAATTATCCGGCCGAGGCAGTCAACGTGTTGATACGATCCGACTCCGGCGTGACGCTGGCGGGCGAGAGACTTGGGCAGCCGACGCCGCGCCAGATGGGCAACGGCGAGACGTTCAACATCTATCCCGCCGGCCCACTCGCACCGGGCGACGCGCTCCAAGTCACGTTGACGGGCCAGCCTGTGATCCGCGCCGCCGGGGGCACGATGGCCGAACCACAACGCTCCGCCCTCAACGCGCTGGCCGACCGCTGGGCGATCCCGATCGGCGGCGGGATTCTCGGCGCGGCGATGATCGCCTTCGGCGTGTGGTGGTGGCGGCGCGGCGCAACTCCCCCGGCGGAGCCTGAGGCAGAATCCGACCCGGAGAGTGAATGGCCGAACGTCCTGCGGGCGATTGCCGATCTCGACGCGGCGCGTGAGCGCGGCGAGGTAGCCGAAGAGGCATATCGCTCCCGCCGCGCCGAATTGCGGGCAAAGGCCAGAGCAATCTTGCAAGCGAGGGAGGGGGCCAAATGATCGCGACGGCCCCGCGAAGTGTGATAGATGAGCGCGCGACCGCGCTCACTCGCGCGCGTTACCAGCGTCTTTCATCTATCTACGATCTCATGGAAGGCATGGCTGAAGGGCGCTATCGCCCGTGGCGCGAGAAACTATGGGCATTGGTAAATGGCAAGCGGATATTGGAGATTGGTGTCGGCACAGGCAAGAACATGCCCTATTGGCCCCGCGCGGCGCGAATGACGGCGATTGACCTCACGCCGGGCATGTTGGAAATCGCACGACGTCGCGCTCAGGAACTTGGACTCACGTCGGAATTGCGTCTCGGCGACGCGCAGGCCCTCGACTTCCCCGACGCGAGTTTCGATACCGCGGTAGCGACGTTCGTCTTCTGCTCCGTGCCCGATCCCGTGCTCGGCCTGTCGGAACTCAACCGCGTCGTCAAACCGGGCGGGCAGGTGCTCCTGCTCGAACACATGCGCTCGGCGCATCGTGTGCTCGGTGCGATCATGGATTTCGTCAATCCGGCGGTGGTGCGGCTGATGGGCGCGAATATCAACCGTCGGACGGTGGCGAATGTGTGGGCCTCCGGTCTGGAGGTCGAGCGCGTGGAGGATTTGTGGCTGGGGGGAATCTTCAAACTCATCGTGGCAAAGGCCGGGGAGTGAGCCGAACAAGGCCGATTCTCGTCTCGCGCAAAAACACGCCAAATGGCGTATTGAAGAGCGAGGGAACTCGGCTAGAATGGCCCGTATTACTCTCATATCCAAAGGAGCGCTACCATGAAACGAATCCTGTTCCCCCTCTTGCTCGTCGCCGCGCTGGCCCTGGTCGCCTGTTCCGGATCGCAAGCGCAGTCCGGCCCCAGCACGATTGCGTTGAAAGCCGAGGCCTTGAAATACAACCCGGCGACCGTTGAGGTGACTGCGGGTCAACCTGTCACCCTCATGTTTCAGAACGCGGACTCGGTCGAGCATGATTTCAGCATCATGGAAATCCCGGTGCAGATGGCGGCGACCGCCGAGCCGATGGCGGGGCACGACATGGGCGCCATGACGGCTAATCCCCAATTGCACATGGCCGCGGCGATGGGCCAGACCGCCACGATGCAATTCACGCCGACGAAGCCCGGCACGTATGAATACTTCTGCACTGTGCCGGGGCATAAAGAGGCCGGCATGAAAGGCACGCTGATCGTCAAGACGCCGGGATGACCTCACTCGACCGGGCCCTGCGGGTGGTGGAGATGGTCGCCCTGCTGTCCATCGTCGCCGTCGGAGCGGTATGGTTGACGGTCTGGCATCATCTGCGCGACCGCACCCCGCCCGCCGCGCCCGAACCGACTCCCACCGCGATCATCCGCCTCGCCGATCTTCCGGCCGGCCAACATGCCTCGCTCGCCGCATCGCCGATCGCTTCGCCCACGCCTGTACTGCCGGTCAACTACCGCCCGATCGTCACTGCCCAGCCGCCGGCCGTGATCGCCTTGCCCACGCCCGCACCGCAACACGCCACGCGCATTTCGATCCCGGCGATTAGGGTGGATGCGCCAGTCGTCCACGGCGTTGAGCCGGACGACCTGAAACTCGGCGTCGGCCATTACGAAGGGGCCGTCAATCCCGGCGAGCGCGGCAATCTCGTCCTCGCCGGGCACAACGACGTTTACGGCGAGGTCTTTCGTTACCTATCTGACCTTCAGCCCGGCGACGAAGTGACCGTCTACACCGCCTCCCGCGAATATCGCTACGTCGTGCGTGGCTGGCGGCTGGTCGAGCCGACCGACGTCAGCGTGATGGAGCCGACGACTGGCTCGACTGTCACGCTGATTTCGTGCTATCCATATCTCATTGACACGGAGAGGATCATTGTGACTGGGGAACTGGTGGAGGGCTGAGTCAGCGATCTGAATCCAAAACGCCGCACGCAATCAGCGCGCAGCGTCTGGAATTTTCGTCGGGGGAAACGGCCCGTTACTTCTTCGCAGCGAGTGCCGCCACCAGCCCCGCCACCAGCACGATGGGCAGGATCACGACCGCGAGCATGATCAGAATGCCGAACCCCATGAATAGACCACCTCCGAGCATCATCTTCGTCACCTCCCTTCGTTTTACTATCTTGGCCGTATCGTATCGCAATCGTGTGAAGGACTGATGAAGACGGGATAGGGATTGCGCGAAGAAATGGAGCCTGTTCTGATCGTCGAAGACGACGCCAACTTCGCGGACTATCTCCGGCGCGGGCTGACGTACGAGGGCTATAAGGTGCGCGCGGTCGCCTCGGCGGAAGAAGGCATGGCCGCCGTGCGTCTCGCCGAGCCGCGCGCCGTCATCCTCGACATCATGCTTCCCGGCATAGACGGTTTCGCCGCCTGCCGTGCCCTACGTCAGGCCGGTTACGCCGGCCCGGTGCTCATGCTCACCGCCCGCGACGGCATCGGCGACCGCGTGGCCGGCCTGGACTCCGGCGCGGACGACTATCTGCCCAAGCCGTTTGAGTTTGACGAACTGCTTGCCCGTCTGCGCGCGCTGCGCCGCCGCTGTTCCAACGGGAACGGTGTGCTTACTGCCGGCGACCTCGCACTGGACGAAGAACGCCTCGCCGCCTGCCGCGCCGGGCGGCCGCTCTCGCTCACTCGCACCGAATTCGCGCTCCTCGCCGCGCTCCTCCGCCCGCCGCGTGCCGTGCGTTCCCGCGACGAACTCCTCACCGTCGTCTGGGGACACGACTACGCCGGCGAAGACAAAGTGCTGGACGTGACGATCTCTCGACTGCGCGCCAAACTCGGCCAGCCCGATCCCATCCGCACCCTGCACGGCGTGGGCTACCTCGCCGCCGGCACACCGACCGACTGATGTCCCTCGGCACGCGCCTCACCCTTTGGCAGGCATCGCTCCTCACTCTCCTTCTGACTGCGTTCGCCGCCCTTTCCCACCGCACGCTCGACTCCAGTCTACGCGCCGAAGTGGATCGCGTCCTGCGCGAACGCGCCGAGCATGCCGCGTTGGCCGTCGAGGTCGTTCCCAACCGGCCCATTGCCGGCATCTCGCCCGGCCTCTCCGGCGAGTTCGCCTCGCCCGGCATCTACCTGCAAATTCTCGACGAGACCGGGCGCATCGCCGCCCGCTCCGCGAACCTCGGCGCGGACTCCCTGCCCGTCCACGCCGACCGGCTGGCCGACGTGTTGGCCGGGCGGAGTTTCTACGATGTGGAATTCGTCGGCGGCCAGAATGCGCGGCTGTATCATCGCCCGATCGTTCGGGGGGGCAACGTCGTCGGCGCGGTCGAAGTCGCCGCCTCGCTCCGCCCGCTGGAGGACACGCTTGCCCAACTGCGGGCCATCTTCGTCCTCGGCATCCTGGCCGCGCTGATCGCCGGCGCGCTCGGCAGTTACGGCCTCACCCGCCTCGGCCTGCGTCCGTTGACCCGGCTAGCCGCGCTTGCCGCGCGCATCGGCCACGCCCGTGACCTCGCGGCCCGAATTCCGTCGTCCGGCTCGCCGGACGAGATCGGCCGGCTGACGGTGACGTTCAACGAGATGCTGGCGCGATTGCAGGCGGCGTTCGACGCCGAACGTCACTTCCTCGCCGAAGCCTCGCACGAACTTCGCACCCCGCTTGCCGCGCTCCTCGGCAACGCCGACTTGCTCGCCCGCTATGGCGATCATCCCGAACGGCGCGCGATCGCGCTCGACGCAATCCGTGCCGAAGGCCGCCGTCTCACGCGCCTGCTCGGCGATCTGATCCTCTCGGTGCAGGCTGACTCTGGCTGGCGGCTGGAACTGCGCTCGACCTCGCTGGCCGAGGTCTTGCAGAGCGTCATCGCCAGCGCGCGGCCCCTCGCCGACGGTGTAACGCTGAAATTCGCCGCGCCGCCGCCCGTCACCGTCCTCGGCGACGCCGACCGTCTGCAACAGGTCTTCGCTAATCTGGTTGACAACGCCCTGCGGCACACGCCCGTCGGGGGAGTCATCAGTCTTCAGTCATCGGTCGTCAGTACAAAGTGCTCAGTAGTCAGTACACAGAACGGCCCACCTCACACTTCTCTCAATCTGGCTACTGACTACTGGATACTGACCACTGTCCGCGACACCGGCGAGGGCATCCCGCCCGACGCACTGCCGCACATCTTCGATCGTTTCTATCGCGCGCCGGGCAGCAGTCGCGGCAGTGGACTCGGATTGTCTATTGCCCGCTGGATCGTCGAACAGCACGGCGGGCGGATTGAGGTGGAGAGCGAGGTGGGGAGGGGGAGTGAGTTTAGAGTGTGGTTGCCGGTCGAAAACCCCCAATTTGACCCCATCTCGTAACAGGGCTACAATCCTCGCTCGATGGCACAGGTGATGATCGGGCGCTACGATATCATCCGCGAACTCGGGCGCGGCATGGCG
>JACQED010000089.1 GCA_016200785.1 Chloroflexota bacterium | reverse complement strand
TCGAACTTCGCAGGGTTCAGTTACCCGTTCCTGCACAAGAAGTTCAGCGAAGGGAAGCAGATTCAGGTGATCGCGGTGGAGCCGGCGGCCTGCCCGACGGTGACGCGGGGCCAGTTCACCTTTGACTACGGCGACACGGCGGCGATGGCGCCGATCGTGAAAATGTACACGCTGGGCCACACGTTCGTGCCGCCGGGGATTCACGCGGGCGGGCTGCGGTATCACGGGATGGCGCCGAGTATCAGCGCGCTGGTGGCGCACGGCGACATCGAGGCGCGGGCGGTGAAGCAGGTGCCGACGTTCGAGGCGGCGGTGCAGTTCTCGAAGTCGGAGGGCATCATCCCGGCGCCGGAGAGCGCGCACGCGGTGCGGGTGGTGATCGACGAGGCGCTGAAATGCAAGGTCGAGGGCAAGAAGAAAGTGATCGCCTTCAACCTGTCGGGCCACGGGCATTTCGACCTGGGGGCATACGACCAATTCCACAACGGCAAACTGGAAGACTACGAATATCCGGCGGCGAAGGTCGAGGAAGCGATGAAGCATCTGCCGGAAGTGAAGATGTAAGGAAACCCGGGAAGCCAGGGAAACAAGGGAACTCGCCGCATCGGCGGGCGAGTTCCCTGAATTCTCTTGTTTCCTTCAGTTCCCTGATGAGGGGAAGTGACCCATGAAACTTGAGACCACTGCCATTCAACTGCGTTTTGTGCCCCTTGATCGCATGCTTCTGCACGAGGAGGATGATCCCTATCGCGTGAAGCGATTGGAGATCTCGCTGAAGCACGACGGCAGACTGCGCAACCCGCCCATCGTGGCCGAACACGGCGAACGCTACATCGTGCTGGATGGGGCGACTCGCACCACCGCGCTCAGAGCGATGGGGTATCGCGACGTGCTGGTGCAGATCGTTGACTACTACGGCGAGACCGTTCAGGTGAGCGCGTGGCACCACGTTCTCGCCGGCCTGCCGCCCAACCGCCTGCTCGCCGGCTTGGCCGACGTGGACGGCGTGACGCTCCAGCCGGTCGATCCCGAATCGGCCTGCCGGATGCTCGCCACGCGCGAGATCGTCGCCAGCGTTTTGATGCGCAACGGCCAGTGGTTCGCCGTGCTGTGCGAGGGCGACAACAATCGGCGGGCGACTCTGCTCTGTCAAATGGTGGCGGAGTACCGGGGCAAGACCGAAGTGCATCGGAGCGTCGAAGCGGATTTGCCCACGTTGAGCAAAGAATACGCCGATCTCACCGCAGTGATCGTCTTTCCCTCGTACTCGCCGGCCGAGATCACCGATATTGCCATCAACGGCGCGAAAGTGCCGATGGGCATTACGCGCCACCTGGTGGCCGGGCGGGCGCTGGGCCTCGACATCCCGCTCGACATGCTGAGCGATTCGCAGACGCTCGAAGCCAAGAACGCCTGGCTGGACGATCTGATCCACAAGCGACTGCAGGCCAACAAGATACGCTTGTATCAGGAACCCGTGTTCGTCTTTGATGAGTAGAAACGTTCCGTTGTAGAGACGTTGCATGCAACGTCTCTACGGGACATGACGATGACTCAACTCCTTCTTGGAAACGACGCGATTGCGCTCGGCATGGTGCAGAGCGGATGCCGGGTGATGACGGCCTATCCCGGCACGCCGAGTTCGGAGATTCTCGCCGGCGTGGTGAAATTCAAAAAGAAACTGGGCCGGGAGATTTACACCGAATGGAGCGCGAGCGAGAAAGTTGCGTTCGAGGTGGCGCTGGCGGCCAGTTGGAGCGGTCTGCGCGCGGCGACGGCGATGAAGCAGGTCGGCCTCAACGTTGCCGCCGATCCCCTTTTCAGCGCGGCTTACACCGGCGTCGTCGGCGGCTTTGTGATCGTCCCCTGCGACGATCCCGGCCCGATGTCGTCGCAGACCGAGCAGGACTCCCGGCTAATGGCGCTGACCGCCAAAGTGCCGGTGTTCGATCCCTCGACTCCGGCCGAGGCGCTGGCGATGACCCAGGCTGCGTTCGAACTCTCGGAGCGGCATTGCCTCCCGGTCATCCTGCGCCCGACAACGCGCGTTTGCCACGCCGTGCAGAGCGTTGACGTGCCGACCGCGCCTGCGGCCGCGCCAAACGGCCACAACGCCGGTTTCAAGAAAGACCCTCAACGCTGGGCCGCCACGCCCGTGTTTCGGCTCAAACTCCACAACGAACTCAACGCGAAACTGGCGGACATTGAGGCGGAGTTCGAAGCCTCACCGCTGAACTACTCCGTCAATCAGCCATCAGCCATCAGCCATCAGCCATTGGGCATCATCGCCAGCGGCGTCGTCTTCACCACCGCGCAAGAGGCGTTGGCCGAACTGGGCGCGGAGGCGCCCATTCTGAAGATTGGCACACCCTTCCCTCTGCCGCGCAAGCGGGCGATGGAATTCATCGCGCAGTTCGAGCGCGTGCTGGTGCTCGAAGAGCCGGATGCTTGCATCGAACTGCAAATCCCCGATCGGACGCGCGTGAACGGAAGGCTCGACGGCACGGTACCCAACGCGGGTGAATTGTCGCCCGAGATCGTCATGTCGGTGCTGGCCGAGGCGCTGGATCGGGCCGGCCTGCCCGTTCCGCCGCCGCCCGACGACGCGGCGCTGAGCGCGATCGTCCAGTCACTCAAGATCGCGCCGCGCCGGCCGCGCCTGTGCCCCGGTTGCTCGCATCGCTCGGCCATGTTCACCATGAAGCGCACCTTCGGGCCGAACGCGATCTATCCGGGCGACATCGGTTGTTACTCTCTTGGCACGAACCTGCGCGCAATTGACACGTTCGTGGATATGGGCGCGGCGGTCACGATGGCAACCGGCTTCTATCAAGCCGGCCGCATTACCGGCGACAAGCGGCCCATCGTCGCGCTCATCGGCGATTCGACTTTCATCCATTCCGGCATCGTGCCGCTGGCGAACGCGGTGCACACCGGCGCACGGTTCGTCCTGCTCGTCCTCGACAATCACACCACGGCCATGACCGGCACGCAGCCCACGCCCGCCAACGACTACACCGCCGAGGGTGACATCGCCACGAAAATCTCCATCCCGGATATCGTGCGCGCCTGCGGCGTAAAGTTCGTGGCCGTCGCCGATCCATACGACCAGGAGCCGTTCAAGGCTTTGCTCGAGGAGGCTCAGGCTTTCACCCGCGCGCCGGAGGGAGGGCTGGCCGTCATCATCGCCGACAGGCCGTGCGTGCTCTACGACGATTCGCCCATCGAGGCCAATCCGATCCCCGTCGTCGTCACCGAGGACTGCGATGGCTGCCGCTATTGCGTCGAGGCCTTCGAGTGCCCGGCGCTCGTCCTCCGCGCCGACAAGTCGCGCGTGGACATTGACTACCGCATCTGCGTCGAGTGCGGGCAGTGTATTGACGCGTGCTACAAGGGATTCATCGTGCCGCAGATGTCGGTAGTCAGTACACAGTAGTCAGACTGTCACAGGAAAAACCACTCCGTCTGACTACTGGCTGCTGACTACTGCATACCGATATGGAACTGAAACTCATCCTCGCCGGTATCGGCGGGCAAGGCGTTGTGTTTGCCACCAAAGTTCTCTCGCAAGCGGCGATGGGGCGCGGCGAGAGGGTGATGGCTTCGGAGAATCACGGCATGAGCCAGCGCGGCGGGAGCGTCATGTCGCACGTGAAAATCGGCGGCAGTGAAGCGCCGCTCATCCGGCGCGGCACGGCAGATGCGCTCGTTGCTTTCGACCGCGTCGAGGCCATGCGTAGTCTGCCCTTCGTCCGCGCCGGAGGCAGTGTCTACGTCAACAGCGTGAACGGCCTCGATCCGGCAGTGATGGCGAGGCTGACCGAACTAGGGATCGGCGTCTTCAGCGTGGAGGCCGACGCCTGCGCCCGCGAACTCGGCGCGCCGGCCGTGACGAACCTCGTCGTCCTCGGCTTCGCCGCGGCGCACTCGGGCCTCGGCCTGAGCGTGGACGATCTCAAGAACTCCCCGAAACGAAACCACTCGTATCGGCAGAGGGGATTGCGGGTTAGGCCATGAAGCCCTTCGAGTATTTCGCCCCGCGCACGCTGGCCGAAGCCACCGAGCTTCTCGCCAAGTTCAATGGCGACGCGCGCGTCGTGGCGGGCGGGACGGATCTGTTGTTGAAGATGAAAGCCGGCACGCTTCGCGTCGCGCCGAAGGCTATCGTCAACATCAAGCGGATCGCGGAACTGCGCCGTGAGCCAGTCATCAATCATCAGTCGTCGGTCATCCGTCTGGACGCCTTGACCACGCTCGAAGGACTGCGGCGTTCGCCTGTCATCCGCGAGCACTGCCCGGCGCTTGCCCATGCGGCGGCTACGATGGCCTCAGTCCAGATTCGCAATCTTGCCACCGTAGGCGGCAACTTGTGTAACGCCGCGCCTTCCGCCGATCTTGCCCCGATTCTCATCGCGCTGAATGCAGTCGCGTGCATTGCCGGGCCGCCTGCGCGAGGCGACCGGTGCATTCTGCTCCAAGACTTTTTCACCGGGCCGGGCCTCACCGTCCTCGCGCCCGGCGAGCTGCTCGTGTCTCTCGAAGTTCCGCTTGCGGCGCCCGGAGCGGTGTACCTCAAGCACGCGCCGCGCGAGTGTATGGATATCGCGGTTGTGGGCATCGGCCTTTCTCTTTCGGTTGACGACGAGCGATGCCGGTGGGCGCGGATTGTCTTGGGCGCCGTCGCCCCGACGCCCATGCGCGCTCGCCGCGCCGAAGAGGAATTGCTTGCCGGGCCTCTCACGCCGGAACGGATCGAGCGCGCCGCGAAGATCGCCGCCGAGGAATCGAAACCGATTGACGATGTGCGCGGATCGGCGTGGTATCGTCGCCACATGGTGGAAGTGATGACGAGGCGGGGCTTGATGGAACTGACAGGCAACGCAAGGATTTGAAAAGTGTAGCGATGTTACGCAAATTGGTGCTTTATCTGATCAAGCCGTCGAAGTATGACGACGACGGCTACGTCATCCAGCATTGGCTTGGCGTTTTGCCGAGCAACACGTTGGCCGCGCTCTACGGCTTGACCGAGGACGTGCGCCGCCGCCGCGCGTTGGGCGAGATCGAGATCGAGACCCACCTCCTCGACGAAACGATACAGCGCATTCCGGTCGATCGAATATGCCGCGCCAACCGCTCACCGCACGCCAAAGCCGCCGTCATGCTGGTCGGCGTTCAGACCAATCAATTTCCGCGCGCCGCCGACCTGGCTCGTCAATTCCGGCAAGCGGGCGTCGAAGTGTGGATCGGAGGCTTCCACGTCAGCGGCATGTTGGCCATGTTTCCCGGCGTCTCGCCGGAGATTCAAGAGTTACTTGACATCGGCGTGACCGTCGTGAAAGGGGAAGTGGAAGGGCGCTGGGAGGATCTTCTGCGCGCTCTGGTTCAGGGCAACGCCAAAGCCTTGTACGACTTTGTGGGCGATCCGCCGACACTGGTTGATGCGCCCCTGCCGCGTCAGCAGGCCGCGTATGTGCGCCGATTCGCCTCCCGCATGGGCACAATTGACTGTGGCCGCGGCTGTCCCTTTGACTGTTCGTTTTGCTGCATCATCACCGTCCAGGGCCACCGAATGCGCTATCGCGATCCACAGTCGGTTCTGGCTGTGCTCCGCGAGAACTACCGCGCCGCGGGCATCGCCAACTACTTCTTTACCGACGACAACTTCGCTCGAAACAAACACTGGCAGGCCATCTTCGACGGCCTCATCCACCTGCGCGAGGTCGAGGGCCTGCCCCTTCGCTTTATGATGCAGTGTGACGTGCTCTCGTACCGCATCCCCAATTTCGTCGAGAAAGCCCAGCGAGCGGGCTGCACCCAGGTTTTCCTCGGCATCGAGAGCGCCAACCCCGAGAATCTCAAAGCCGCCGAGAAACGTCAGAACACGTTGGACGATTTTCGCAAACTCACCGCGGCCTGGCACGCGGCCGGTATCGTGACTCATGCCGCTTACATCATCGGCTTCCCGCACGACACGCCCGCCAGCGTCCGCGACAACCTGCGCTTCCTCACCGACGAACTGCAAGTGGAGCAGGCATCGTTCTTCATGCTCGGCCCGATTCCCGGCTCGCGCGATCACCAACGCTGGGTCGCGGAAGAGCGGCTCACGGGCCACTCCCTCCTCGATCCGGACTTCAACCGATACGACTCATTCCATCCCACGATGCCTCACCCGCGCATGACCGCCGACGAGTGGCACGCAGTCTACCGCGAGTGCTGGCGCGTGTTCTACAGTTTCGAGAACATGCGCGCCATCCTGAGCCGTCTGCACAGCGGGAACTACTGGGGCGTGTTCCGCAATTTCATCTTCAGCAAGAATGCCGCGGAGATCGAGGGCGAGCACCCGATGATCACCGGCTTCTGGCGGCTGAAGGATCGCTTGACGCGGCGGCCCGGCTTCCCGATTCCGGGCCGTTGGTCACACTTCGTCGGACAACTGCGCGAGAAAGCCCATCAGATTCGGAAATGGGCGGCGCTGTTGCTGGAAATGGAAGAACTCTGGCTG
>JACQED010000191.1 GCA_016200785.1 Chloroflexota bacterium | reverse complement strand
GATGCTGCCCGACTTCACCTATTTACCGATATGAGCGAACCGGTTTTCCAGAGACTTCTCAAGGTCGCTCAGCAGGTTTACGCGTATCAGGAAGATCACGGCTTCTACATTGACCAGGGGTCCACCGCCGCCCTCCACAACACCCTGATGGCCTGTGGGCATCGGTTGAGGCGCTTTGAATTGCTGGAACAGGCCGAGGACGTGTTCTTCCTGACGTACAGCGAGCTGGTCGAAATCCTGAGTGACTTGGCCCGGGACGAAAAAATAGGGACCTATCACCATGCGGCCCTCGTGCCGCCTCTCATCAGGGAAAGGAAAGAGCATTGGAAAGGCGCCCCGCAGGCCGATGCGCCTCTGACCGTGGGCAACGTGCCTGAGACGATGACCGATCCGATTGCGATCAAGGTCTTTGGGATCATCGACGACGTACTTCACCCAAAGGGTGAAAAGGAAGTCGTGGAACGGCTGGAAGGCTTCCCGGGGTCGCCGGGCGTGGTCGAGGGGCCGGCGCGCGTGATTCTGAGCTTTGAAGAGTTCCCCAACCTCCAATCGGGCGAAATCTTGATCTGCCCCTACACCAGCACTGCCTGGACGCCGCTATTTCTGAAAATCGCCGGTGTCGTCACCGACACCGGCGGCATGTTGACTCACGCCGCAATAGCCGCCCGAGAGTATGGCATCCCGGCCGTCGTGGGTACCTGGAACGCCACCAATTCGATTCGGAACGGCGACGTGGTCAAGGTGGATGGAGATAAGGGGGTGGTCGAGGTGATGCGAAGAGCAGGCTCAACTCGCCGTCTTCCTGTCGCTGGATAGCGCACAGAAAATCTTCGGGCTTGAAGGGCAGGTATCAGTCGTCTCCGTCACACTCACGACGAGTCGCAACCCGACCGAAGCCGTCGCTGAGGTGGCGCGGGCGTTGGGTGATCAGGTGATCGTGACGGTGAAGTAGGTGGGAGGACTCATTAAATTGGATCCGCGCATTGAACTGGTCGAACGGCTGTTTGCCCACACCGGGCCGACGTACGACCACATCGTCAATCTGTGTACGGCTGGGATTGACGGGTGCTGGAAGCGCCGCATCATCGCCCGACTGCCTCCCCAGCCAGAGCGGGTGGTGGACCTCGCCGCCGGCACAGGCATCCTCACCTTCGCCATCGCGCGGGGCTTCCCCGATTGCCATGTCGTCGGCGTGGAACTGCGTGCCGAGTACCTGGATATCGCCCGGGCACGGGCCGCGCGCGAGCGGGTGGCCAACGTCGAGTTCATCCAGGCCCGAGCCGAGGAAGTCCAGCTGACGTACCCGGTGGACGCGGTTACTTCATCCTACTTGGCCAAGTATGCCGACCTGCCCCGCCTGACGCGCGCCATGAACGCGATGCTGCGCGCCGGTGGGTTGATCGTGGCGCACGAATTCACCTACCCTCACCGGCCAGTTCTGGCCTGGGCGTGGGAACTGTATTTCTACGTGCTCCAGCGCATGGGCAGCCGTCTGTATCCGCAGTGGCGTACGATCTTCTACGAGTTGCCCGAGCTGGTCAGGCGCACGACCTGGGTGCGGGAGTTCCCACAGGCGCTGCGAGCGGAGGGGTTTCTGGATATCAAGGTCGAGTCGTTGACGGCGGGCGGGTCGGCGCTAGTCACGGCGCGGAAGGCAGGGTCAGTCGCCAAATGAGCATCCCCACTGCCAACAGGATCACGCCCAGGCTGATGCTCTTCAGAATGCGCTCGTAGATCGCCGCGGTGCGCAGTCCGGCGGCGTCCAGGCCCGGCGTGCGTTTGAGGATTTTGTATGGGCGCGAGGCCGTGATCTCTACCAGGCTGAACAGGCCGGCGGCCAGCGCCACCAACAGCGAGGCGAGCGACAGCCGGTTGGTCTGCATCACATAGCCCGCCAACACGGGCAGCACGCCCCAAGAGAAGAAGAACCAGCCGTCGGTGTGGAAGCGACCCTCGAACCACTCCATGTTGTAGGCAAACAGGAAGAAGAATTCCAGCAGTCCGATCGGCCATAGCAGCGGGGTGTCGCGGCTGGCGTAATAGACGCCGATCCCACCGGCCGGCAGCAGCGTCACAGCCACCAGGCCCCACAACTGGGCCGGACTGAAGTGCGTACCCCACGGCTTGATCCCGTGACTGCCCAGGGCGTCGAGCGCGTGGGCCGCAATCCCCAGCGCGAGGAAATAGGCGGCGGCCAGCGCACCGATCCGTTGGAGGTCGACGGTCTCGGCCAGAGTCGCGCCGATGACGGTGTAGGCGAGCACCATGCCGGTGTAGGGCAGGAACAGCAGGCCGAGGAAAATGCGGAATTTGACCGGCCCGATGGGTGGCACGAACCATTCGCTGCGGCGATCGTTCACGTCTGGCATGGCGTCATCTCCGAGGTCGTGGCGACTTCCTTATGGACGACCTTCACACAGACAGTGTACGCTGAAACCCGGAAATTGTTGTGGGGAGCATTGCAGATGGGCGCCCTGTGGGTGAATATCATCGCGCAGGGCATTCTGCTTGGCGGCCTGTACGCGCTCTATGGGACGGGCTTATCGCTGACGTTTGGCGTGATGCGGCTGGTGAATTTGACTCACGGCGACCTGATCGTGGTGGCAGCGTATCTTGCTCTGCTCGCCGGTCAATTCCTCGGCCTGTCTCCCTGGCTGAGTTTGCTGTTGGTCGTGCCGGCGCTCTTCGGCGTTGGCGTCTTGTTGCAACACGGCCTGCTCAACTCCACGCTGGGCCGCGGCGTGCTGCCGCCCATTATTATCACCTTCGGCCTCTCGGTCATCCTCCAGAACGTGTTGCAGTTAGGCTTCACGGCAGATACGCAGGGGCTGGACGCCGGCCCGATTGAGGTCGCCAGCATCCCGGTGACGAAGGAATTGTCGCTCGGCGTCATGCCCTTGATCACCTTCATCACGGCAGTTCTGATCCTGACCGGACTTCAATGGCTCCTCACCAAGACGAAGTTGGGCAGGGCATTCAGAGCCACATCCGATGATCCCACCACCGCCGAGTTGGTCGGGATCAACAGCCGCCAGATTTATGGTCTGGCCATGGGGCTGTCACTGGCGATTGTGGCCGTGGGCGGCGTGCTTCTGGGTGTCCGCACTACGTTCGCGCCAACCGACGGGCCAGCCCGGTTGATCTACGCCTTTGAAACAGTCATCATCGGCGGACTGGGCAACTTGTGGGGAACGCTGGCCGGAGGCATTATCCTGGGAGTAGCCCAGAACGTGGGCGCCCAACTAAATCCAGCCTGGTTCCAACTGGCCGGACATCTGGTCACGTTGGGCTTGCTGGCCTTTAGACCCACCGGACTGCTAGCCCGCACGCGGGACGTCGGGTGAGTCGAGCCGCTCATGCCAAAAATCAGGTCGCCGCAATCCACGCTCACCCAGCCCAAGCCGCGCCGCATGTCCTCGCGCGGCCTTGCCATCGAGAGTGCCTTACTTCTTGCCGTTTTATTCTCTCTGCCGGCGTGGGGCAGTGCCGGTCAGATGCGCACCATCGTCGAGTTCATTTCCTTCCTGGCCCTGGCGCAGATGTGGAACCTGCTGGCCGGATATGCTGGGATGGTTTCGTTTGGACAGCAGGCCTGGATCGGTCTGGGCGGTTATGCCCTCATCGTCTTTGCCGACGACCTGCACGTCAATATGTTCCTGGCCGTGGCGTTGGGAGGCGCGGTGGCCGCCCTCGTCGCCCTGCCGACCGCCCCGCTGGTGTTCCGCCTGCGGGGCGGATACTTCGCCGTCGGGACGTGGGTGGTGGCGGAAGTCTTTCGGCTGCTGATCGCAAGCTCCACCGTGTGGCTGCAAGGCGGCCTGGGCCGCACGCTGACCGCCGCCGTCGCTGTCCCGCGCCCGGAGCGCGAACTGTATACCTATCTGCTGGCGGTCGTCGTCGGCGCCGGAGCGGTCGCGCTCACCTATTTTCTGGTGCGCTCTCGGGTCGGTCTCGGCCTCACGGCAATTCGGGATTCCGAGACCGCCGCTAGCAGCCTCGGCGTCAGAATCACACGCATCAAGTTGCTGGTATTCGTCGTTGCTGCTTTCGCCACGGGCGTGGTCGGGGCGCTCATTTACTTGAACGCGCTCCGCATTACGCCTCAGGCGGCCTTCAATGTTCAGTGGTCCGCCTTTATGGCTTTCATCGTCGTGATCGGCGGCCTGGGCAGCATCGAAGGCCCCATCATCGGCACAGTTGTCTTTTTCATCCTCAGGGATTATCTATCAGACTTCGGGCCGTGGTCCATCATTCTCCTCGGCGCGATCGCGATTATCATGACGCTGGTTGCCCCGCAGGGCCTTTGGGGAATTTTGCAACGCCGCTTCGGGCTTGAACTTTTCCCCGTCCGCCGGCGGCTCCCCTGCGTTGCGCCTCACGCACAACCCGCGCTTTCGGAATGGAAACCGGCTGCTACAGATCCGGCCCTCACCGAAACACGCCCCGATTGAACTAAAGCCATGAGGCCAGGAGGCATTGTGTCTGTCGCGATAGCCGACGTGAAACAAATCGTCGCCGAGGCCGGGCGGCTGGCCCTGCTCTACTACGGGAAAGTCTCGAAATCAATCAAGGCCGATTTGAGCGTTGTGACGGAAGCCGATGCGGCGGTGGAAAACTTTCTCAAGCTGTCGCTCACCGCTCTCGCTCCGCAGTATGGCTATATTGGCGAGGAAACCGAAGAGACACGTCCACCCGCGCCAGATGAAGACCACGCGTGGGTCGTTGACGCGCTGGACGGCAGCCGAGCCTTTACAGCCCGGATGCCGCTATGGATGCCGGCGGTGTGTCTGCTGAAAGGCGGCCGGCCGGTGGCCGGAGCGGCGGTCAACCCTGTCACGGACGAATTGTTCTGGGCCGACGAGACCGGGCCAGCGTTTTGCAACGACGAGCCGCTCCACCCCACGTTCTCGGCTGCCATGGAGCCGAACACGTTCATCTTTGGGCCGACCAATCACCATCGAACGTTCACGGTTGATTTTCCGGGGCGTATCTACTGCCTGGGCGCGCCCATTTATCAATTGTGCCTCGTCGCGAAGGGCGCGGTCTCGGCGCTGTTTTTCGATCCGTCTGTCAATCTATGGGACCTGGCGCTTCCGTCCGTCCTCTTCGAGCGAACGGGCGCGATGCTGGTTTATGCTTCTGGCCGGCCGGTGGATATTCCGGAGCTGATAGGCCGCGGCAAAATCCCGGAGCCGATCTTCGCCGGCGGAGCCGAAGTGGTTGACGTGCTCCGCAAGCGGATCGCGTACAAGGGTTCGAAATGACCCCGGAATGAAAACGCCGATGGGCATCGCCCACCGGCGTTTTGCATTGACGGACCGACAATCAGAAATCTACAATCCCTCTAATCCCCCGCCACCGGTTCCGGCACGGAGGCCGGCTCAGGCAGAGACAGCGCCTCTTCGTGGTCGTCCTTGCCATTGGGCGAGGGCAGCGCAGGTTCTCCACCGAAGGGCACGGGCTTGATCATTGGATTGCCCACCCCGGCAGAGTTCATGCCGACCAATTCCAGAAATTCGATGCTGGCGAGATTGTTACGCTCGAGCAAAGCTTTGGCGACCGCGTCCATTTCATGGTAGTGCTGATACAGCAAGTCCTCAACTTTGTCTTCCATCGTCTGCCAGAACTTGTTCATCTGGGGTTGATCGCCGGCGCTGTATTCGGCGGGGCTGACGGCCGTCTCCTTTGCGGGCGGGCCAAAATAGCCCAGCAGGGCCAGATGCCGGAGTCGGGCGCGCACGCCCTGGAAATCGGAGTACGCGCCCGTCCAGTATTCGCCGAAGATGATCTTGGTCGCCACGTGGCCGGCCATCAACACCATGATGTCGGCTGCGATGCGTCGCAGGGGATAGGCGTGCATGTCAACTTTATCCACTGGCATCATGTACCCCAGCGTGCCGCGCGCGCGGGCGACGATGGAGACGTAAGCGATGCGGCGGTCGGGCATAGCGTAGTGCTGGACGAGGGCGTGGCCGGCCTCGTGGTACGCCACCTGTCTGCGCTGCTCGGGATCCATCTCCTCGATCGGATTCTCGATACCCATCACCTGTTCCTGAAATGCTTTATCGATGTCGTGCTGCGAGACTTGTTTCCGACCGTCGAACAGGGCGATGCGGACGGCGTCTTTGGTGATGGCCGACATGATCTGCGCCGGAGTTGTGTTGGCCGTGTCGTCCACCAATGCCTCAATATCAATCTTGCCATCCGCCTTGATGCGGCTGAGGTAACCGGTGATAATGTCGCGCCGGCCTCTCTTATCCGGCTTGGCGACCTGGATCATTTGATCGAACCTGCCGGGGCGCGTGAGCGCAGGGTCGAGCACGTCGGGGCGGTTGGTCGAGCCCATGAACAGCACGTGCCACTTACGCGGCGGCATTTTCCTGCCGAGCAACCTATAAATGCGGCCTCTGATCTTCTCCCCACGGCTGAGTTCGCCAATACCGTCCATCTCGTACAGCAGGCGAGTCAGCGCGCCACTGCCGCCGCCCATGCCCATCATGCCCATCCCACCGCCGCCCATCACATTGCCCCGGCTCATGCCCACCGCGTCGATCTCGTCAATGTAGGCAATACACGCGCCGTACTCGCGCGCCAGTTTGCGCGCCGCGCCGACGAACCAGACCATCTTGAGTATGTCCACGCCCCAGAACATGGCGCGGAAGCCGGAGCCTTCGGTCGAAATGAAGGCGACGCCGGCCTCGCCCGCCATCGCCTTGGCGAGCATCGTCTTGCCTGTGCCCGGCTCGCCGTACAACAGCAGGCCATTGATGTACTGGCCGCCCATCTGGACAAAATCATCGCGGTCGGAAAGCAGGCTGATCCATTGCCGCACGAGCCGCTTGAGGTTTGGCTGGCCCCAGTAGTCGTCGAAGGTGAGCGACTTCGGGTCCTCTGGCCGGAGGGTCTCGACTTTCGAGCGCGACATGAACCAAAACAGCGCGGCGAACTGGATGATCAGGTAGACCATCGCAAACGCCAGCCGCCCGATGAAACTCACCCCCGCGATGACCACCCCCAGCACGACCTCGTCGGTGTAGGCCCAGTAACCGATGGCGGCGATCAGCGCCCACGGCGCGATGAATCGCGCGAAGCGGAACAGCCGATTGTACCACCGGCCGCGCCGGGTCAGGATGTCGTTCTTGCGATCCTTTCCGCTCTTCTCTGTTTTTTTCTGCCGCTCCTCGGCGGCGTCGGCAATACGATCGAACAGGCCGCGCCTCTTGGCCGCTGTCGCCTCGGCGTCGGGGGAGGGAGTTACGACTTCAGCGCTCATGCAGTTTCTCCTTCGGCAACACCCATTGACT
>JACQED010000201.1 GCA_016200785.1 Chloroflexota bacterium | reverse complement strand
CAGGAGGGTCGAATGAACGTTCGCGTTGGCGCTGATGGGCGGATTGTCATCCCGGCGCGGCTGCGACGGAAGCTTGGGATAAAGCGCGGCACTCGCGTTGCGATCGAAGTGGATGAGAACTCGGGGCGTTTCACTCTGACGCCGATCACACGCGAGTCTATTCACAGATTGCGCGGCAAGTTCAGAGGCTCCGGGTTGGTCAAGGCGCTGCTGGATGAACGGGCCAAAGACCGCGAGCGAGAGGAGGCAAAGTTCAATCGCTCGTCTGCGGCCCGCACAGCCTCGCGTGCGTTGTCTTCGCTGAAGGCATCGAACGAAATATCCCCCGGATAGCGCCCGGTCACGGAATACTCATTCAGGATACTGCCATCACCCACCAAAGAGTCAAAAGCCGGATCGTACTCCTCGCACAGATCCAGCAACTCAAGCAAGTCGTGTGTCTTCTTAAGAGTCCAACCTCGAGAGATCAAATAGGCTTTGAGGTACTTCTCGGCGGCGCTGTGGTGGAGGAAGCAGACGGTGTGATAGGCGGGGCGCTCGTAAGTCATCTCTCGTCGAGCGACACCCAGATTCTCTTCGGCGAATCGCAACCATTCGCCCGGCGTCTCGACGGGGCGACTACCGAGATCGGTCATATACGACCTTGCCTCTGCCGAAAATGTGATGAACGTAGAACGGATTCCGATCTTTGAGGTTGGCCTCTACTTCCTCCGGCCTCCGCACGATGATGTCCACCGCGAAACGACGCCCGAAGAGAAGCAAATCAATCTTTCGTCTGATTTCGCGATTGGATTGGCCGTTGTCCTGAATAACAAAAAGATCGAGATCGCTGGTCGGCCCGGCCTGGCCGGAGGCGTGCGAGCCGAATACGATCACGGCGCGCGGTGCAACGTGCGCGACTATTTTCTGGACAATATATTCAATTAGATCCGGCGTTACAATGCTCGTTCTGAGTTTCGGGTCGCGTTTCACCGCTCAACATTCCCGTTAACCATAATAGTCCGAATGCGCTGGCGGTGCAACCGCCGAATGCCAACCACCCCCTCACCACACCACCTCTTCCTTCCCCTGCAACTTCTCCATCACTTTGCCGATGACCAGATCGAGATGTGTGCCGTGGGCCACGTAGTCGAGGTCGTCGGCGGGAATGGTCGGGACAGTCCAAACGGTTTTGGCCTGCGTACATCAAGCGGCATGGTCTCGCAGGCGATCGCGCCCGTCTTGGGCTTGGCCTACTGTCTCACCCCTTGTCCTCGGCCTGAAGTATCTCCTCCAGCGCGACGACAAGCGAAGGCAGGTCGAGAGTGACCACCTGCCACACTATGTCCAGGTCTACTTCATCGTAGCCGTGCACAAGGCGGTGCCGCATCCCGATGATGTCAGGCCAAGGGACCTGCGCACAGCGCGCCTGCGTTTCGGCAGATACTTGGTTGGCGGCTTCACCGACAACCTCGATGAGGCGGACCAGCGACAGATTTAGTTTCCGGTCGGAATCCAGATCCCCTCTGGTCTTGCCCTCTGTAAAGGCCACTGCTTCCTTCGCGGCGTCGAGCATGTGGCGGATACGCACTGTGTCACTCTTGGGCATACTGCACCTCAGCTTCCGCAAGCACCTGATCGCGAAAATAGCGGCTTAGACTCCTCGGCGTGTTCAAATCCACGTTTCGGCCGAGAAGTGCCGAGAGTTCCCTCTGCAATCGGATAAAGGCGAAGCCAGGCACATGACCGGGTTCAAACTCCACCAGCACGTCTACGTCGCTGTCCAGCCGGAAGTTGTCCCGCAAGACGGAGCCAAAGAAGGCCAGCCTGCGAATGTGATGGCGGCGGCAGAAGTCGCCGATCTGGTCGCGGGGAATGGCAATGTTCCGCTGTAACCGGAGGCGGCGGTCTATCGTGGGCTTGAGGTCAACGTTCTTTCTGTCGGGCATGTCCGATCTCCAAATTGGGGCTCTACCGGATTCAACGGGATTCTTTGCCACGAATTGCACGAATTTCACGAATTCGCCGTCCATTCGTGTCATTCGTGAAATTCGTGGCAGGGTTTTCCCGCCAAAGCCGGAAGAGTCCAAATTGGTCAATCAGTCCAATTCGACCGACTGGAATTGTACCACTCGCCCGAGTCACCCCCTCACCAAACCACCTCTTCCTTCCCCTGCAACTTCTCCATCACTTTGCCGATGACCAGATCGAGATGCGCGCCGTGGGCCACGTAGTCGAGGTCGTCGGCGGGGACGGTGAGGACGGGGCACAAGCTGAAGGCGGCGATCCATTCTTCATAAAGAGTGTTGAGCTGGGCGAGGTAGTCCGGCGCGATCTGCCGCTCGTAGTCGCGCCCGCGCGAGGCAATGCGGTTGACGAGTGTTTCGACTGAGGCGCGGAGATAGATGACGAGATCGGGCGGGGGCAGAAAGTCGGTGAGGACTTCGTACAGTTCGCGGTACGTCTGGTAGTCGCGCTCGGCGATGTGGCCCTGCCGATAGAGATTTCGCGCGAAGATCTCGGCGTCTTCGTAGACGCTTCGATCCTGCACGACCGAGGCCGGATGATCGAGCAGTTCGCGGTGATGGCGCAGACGGCGGGAGAGAAAATAAATCTGCGAGTGAAAACTCCAGGCGCGCATGTCATTGTAGAAATCGGCCAGGTACGGATTTTCGCCGACAGCCTCGTAGAACGGCTCCCAGCCCAGCCGCCGGCTGATCAGTCCGACGAGCGTGGATTTGCCCACCCCGATGTTGCCCGCGACGGCGATAAATTTCTTCATGCCCCTTCTTTCACTCCCCAATCGTCCACGAAGTCGCTGACCGCTTCAAGATAATCGCGCGCCAGGCCGACGGCTTGCGCGAAGTCGGCGGTCGAACCCAGCCCGAATCGTTCCAGCAGGCGCTGCCATTTTTCAAAATATAAGTTCGCCGCTCCGGGCGGAGCGTGCAATTGAATCTGGTTCGCGCAGGCGGCCCCCGCGTGCAGTAACAGCCAGGCTGTATCGCGCTCTCGCCCTTCGGCGGCGAGCGTCTTCATCGCGCGTTCGCAGTAGTTGCGGCGAACGGGCTGAATGAAAAAATCCTCGCCCCAATCGCTTTGATGGAATTCCTCCGCCGCGTCAAACAGCGTCGCCCAGATGGACAGCAGGGCTTCGACCTCATCCGGCGTCAGCGAGTCGGCATTGAGGGCGTGAGCGAATTTTGAGTACAGGTCGGGGCGGCCAAAGGTCTCGGCTGTTTCGCTCAGGCGAAGCATGAGCCGTCGAATCGACGCGGGGACGCGATTGAGCACGAGCACTGCCGTCGCGGCGAATTGAAGCGCGCCCGCGAGGCGGCGAATCTGATCGAGCGTCGGAGATTCCGGGCGGGATGTTTCGAGCCAGGGAAGGATCGCGTCGAGTTCGCCACGCGCCCATTCGAGGGATGAACGGGCGCGAGCAAAGACGTGGGGCGGCCCGTCGAAGCGCCCCCGCACTCCGGCCTGGACGCGCTCGAAGAAGTGCCGCGGGTCGTGCAGGGCAAGGCCCTCGGCGATCTCCGGGCCGAGGTAATGGTGATCGCGCAGGGCGGGAGTATCGCGGAAGAAGTCGGGACGGCGATAGGTGATCTCGGCGACGATCTCGGACGATAGGCGCACGTCCTCGGGTTCGGGCAACGCGCCGCCGGACGGGTTGTCCACGACGATCAGATCGATGTCGGTCGCGCCGCCGAACGGCGGCTCGCCGCGTGCCACCGACCCGGCAACGTAGATGGCGACGATCGACGGGCGGAGTTCGGCGCGCTGGTCCGCGAGGTCGCGCGCGTTCTTCAGCAGCGTGTCGTGTCTAATCACGGCTCATCAACGGCAGAGACGCTTGATACGTTCCGAGGCCGAGCGCGGCGCGGATGCGGCCGGCGATTTGGTTGAGGTGGCCGCCGTCCTTCACGAAATCCATGTCGTTCGTGTCAATTGTCAAGACGGGTGACGATGGGCCGTCGGCCCGGTTATCCCTGCCAGACAACTCGAAGAAGGCGTCATAAACGCGGCCCAGTTGGTTGATGTAGTCGCGCTCCATGCCGCGCTCGTAAGGCCGGTCGCGGACGGCGATGCGGCGCATCAACACGTCGGTGTCGGCGCGCAAGTAGACCATCAAATCGGGCAGGGCGATCTTCTCGGCCAGCGCCTCGTGGACTCGTTGATAGGTCGCCAGTTCGTCGCCGTCAAGGTTGAGGCGCGCGAAGAGCGCGTCTTTGGCGAAGGTGTAATCCGCGATCAAGTTCCCGCGCTCCAGTGCCGCCGGCACGGCT
>JACQED010000209.1 GCA_016200785.1 Chloroflexota bacterium | reverse complement strand
TCGGGTGAACCGCCTGCGGCGGGATAACCGGATGACCCTTCCAGCGCGCATCGCGCGCCTGGAGGTCGACGACATAGGCCTGAGCGTCTTCCGCGCTCAGATCCTTGAGAACTCGTGAATGACCACGCGCCTGCAAGAATTGGTCGAAGCGACGCAACCAGCCGCCGTTGCACGCGATCGTGTCCCGCGAGCGATTCTTGAGAGACAGATCGGCGAGATAGTAATCGGTGAGTATGGTGAGCGTCGTCATCTTCTTTTCCTTTGCGGCCCGGCCGGTGGATTTGGTGTCCATCATAGCCTCCAATCGGGGCGCAGTCTGTGACTGCCGTTGCCCCGCATTGTCTGAGCAAACCGCTTGAGAAAATCAGGGAGTCGTTCCGTTGTTGGACGGAAACGTGTCGTTAAACGCAAAAGCGACTGATTGATCCCTCCTTCCCCGGAATCAATCAGTCGCCTCGCAGAAGAGTCGGTCAGTCAGGCGCCCCCGGCACGACTCGAACGCGCAACCCCTTGATCCGAAGTCAAGTGCTCTATCCGTTGAGCTACGGGGGCCAGGAAATTTCCCAAAACCCAAACTCCAAACCTCAAAGGGGCAACGATACCCTTTGAGATTTTGCAGTTTGGAGTTGGTAGTTCCCGAAGGGGTGCCTGATGGGTCTCGAACCCACAACAACTGGATCCACAGTCCAGCGCTCTGCCATTGAGCTACAGGCACCATGCGCGGCGAGATTCTATCACGAACCCCTGCCGCTATCAAGACTCCGGCGGATTTCTTCGGCAATTTCGGCGCGAGGCACGCGCCGCTGGGAACGGGCGGCGAGATCTTTCAGCGACACCGCGCCCGCCGCCGCTTCCTCCGGCCCGAGGATCGCCACGAGACGAATCCCCTTCCCGTCGGCGTACTTCAGCTGCCGGTCGAGTTTTGCCGCCTGCGGGTATATCTCCGTATTGAGTCCCGCCGCCCGCAGATCGCGGGCCAGGCCGAGGGCGTCCGCCGCGCCCTTTTCGTCAAAGAGAGTCACGAGCACCTGCGTGGGTGAAACGGCGAGGGCCGGCTTCTTCCCATATTTCTCGATGACGAGCGAGATGACCATGTCGCCCATCGCGAACCCGGTGGCCGGGAGCGGATCGCCGCCGACCGCGTCCACCAGATTATCGTACCGCCCGCCGCCGAGGATGGCGCGGAACTCGCCGTCGCGGTCGCGCGCCTCGAACACCGTGCCGGTGTAATAGTCCAGCCCGCGCACGATCGTCGGCTCGTACTCGATGTACTCGGCCACGCCGAGCGCCTTCACGTTCTCGAAGAAGCGCACGAGCGATTCCGATTCGCGCCACAGTTCGCGGTTGCTCAGGATATCCTTCAACCCGCTCAACTGCTCCGCCGACAGCCCAACCGTTTCGGTCGCGTATCCCTCCCACGCTTCCGCGCTCATCTTATCCCGCTTGTCGATCAACTTGAACACCGCCGCTACTTCGCCCCGCACCCCCAACTCCTCTACTTTCCTCTCCAACAATTTCCGATTGTTTACCTGTATCTTGACCTCTCCCGCCTCAAGCCCCA
This sequence comes from Chloroflexota bacterium, assembly GCA_016200785.1. Classification (GTDB taxonomy): domain Bacteria; phylum Chloroflexota; class Anaerolineae; order Anaerolineales; family JACQED01; genus JACQED01. The sequence continues at coordinate 3,801 of JACQED010000209.1, read as the reverse complement.
CCGCGCGGAAGAACGTCGCGCCGATGGCCGCCATTTCGGCGTCGGCCTCGGGGTTGTCGGGGCCAAGCAGGTCGATGTTCCACTGGAAGAACTCGCGCGAGCGGCCCTTCTGCGGGCGCTCGTAGCGCCAGAACGGGCCAAACGACCACCAGCGGATCGGCTTGCCGAGTTGGGCCTGCCGCGCGGCGACGAGGCGCGCCAGCGACGGCGTCAGTTCGGGGCGCAGTGTGATCTCGTCGCCGCCGCGATCCTGGAAGACGAACGCCTGTTGTTTGACCAACTCCTCGCCCGACTTCGCCGCGTACAGATCGAGCGTTTCGAGAAACGGCGCTTCCCATTCCTGATAGCCGAAGCGCTCGGACACTTCGCGCACTTTGCCATATAGCCACGTGCGGAAGGCCATCTGTTCGGGATAGAAGTCGCGGGTGCCTTTGACGGATTGGATTTTTGATTTCATGGTCTGACCCTCACCCCTGGCCCCTCTCCCAAGGGGAGAGGGGAAACAAAACGGCGCGGGCTTGTGGCCCACGCCGGTAGAGTCTGAGAACGATCTCCGCGTTCAGCCCAAGCCGAAAGTCCGACGGCGCGCAGGGTGCGCGCCTCGGTGCGAGGCGTGACAATGGTCGAGATGGCGTTGGGTCATTGTGCCGACATTATATCACATGCCTGCGACAAGGCACGGCGCGACTCCGGGCGACAAGTCGTTTGGTCAGTCCGAATCCTGCTCGGCCAATCCGAGTTTGCCTCGAACGAAGAGACGGACGCCAGTAGCCGAGGCCAAACCATCCTTTGCCATTTCGTCCGTGGCTGACATACCCGGGTAGCGAATTCGCACGGCGTATAGGTCAAGACCCTCGAGGTCGGAGCGCAAGGTCTCAAATTCCTCGTCAACTGTGAGGCACAACTTGAGAAGCGGGTCGAGAGGATGAGCGGGCGCAAAGCGCACGCCTCTTTCTTGTAGAAAGGCTTTCAGATACTTCTCGACGCATTGCTGGCTGTGGAAACACACACCTTCAACGATTGGAGTGTCCCTTGCCTCCATCGCCAGCCGAGCCAGATCGTAGTCGCTTTCGGCTTTTGCGACCCACTCCTCCGTTGTTTCTTTCATAAAGGACTTTTCCTTTGGTTACGACGTCCTCAAGAAACCAATCATCAATGGCGATCCTGCGTCGGATTTCTGCTTCAGAACGGACGAGAATATCGAGCGCAAACGGATGAGGCGAGAGGGTGCGTGAGATTTCCTTGGTCGGTGTGAAATCGCCTTCCGGTGTGTCCATAACTATCATCAAATCCACATCGCTCCACGGCTTTGGTTTGCCGTAGGCATACGATCCAAACAGGATGATCTTCTCAGGTTTGAACCTCTCGGCGATGGTTCTTGCCACAGCCCGAATGGCGCGTAGGGAGACGCGCCGATTGACGCCGGGCATTGGCGGAATCACTTTGCCAGCCATATCACCAATTATACTTCGTTCCGCTATCGCGTGCCGCCTGTGGTATAATCCCGCCGTTGACTAGGCCGGCGTGCGGCTTGATGAATCGGACGGCTGCGCGCCCGGCGACCCACCACTCAAGGAGATGGAGTCATGATTGACGGAGAGAAGAAGACCCAACTGATCGGCGAGTATCATCGCCACGCCACCGACACCGGATCGCCGGAAGTGCAAGTGGCGATCTTGACGAAGCGCATTCTGGAGTTGACCGAGCACCTCAAGGTGCATAAGAAGGATCAGGCCTCGCGGCGCGGCTTGCTTAAAATGGTCGGCCAACGCCGCCGGCACTTGGCCTACCTGAGCCGCAAAGACCCGGCGAAGTACGAAGCCCTGACCTCGCGACTCGGCCTGCGAAAATAACGCGCACGCAATACCTGACGAGTAGATGGTGCGAACGAATAGCCCTCTACTCGTTTCTTTTCGCCTATCGCTGAGAGCCTATCGCTTATCTTAGGCCAGGCCGATCAAAGGCCGCAGTCCACGATAAGCGATGCGCGATATGCAATGGGCTAAACCTGCCGGACGCGAAGGACGAGCGAGAGGTTGGACATCGGAAGTGAGTAGCCAGTCCAGTCTGATGACTGACTCCTGATTTCTGATTTCCAACTTCCCTCGCCCCTCCGCGCCGGCCATTCTTGGCACGGAGGAAAATTCAATGCCAGACACAAAACAATATAGCGTGGTCGTCGGCGGACAGACGATCACCATCGAAACGGGCAAACTGGCCGGGCTAGCCGGCGGGGCCGTGACGATCCGCTGTGGCGACACGTTGTTGCTCGCCACCGCCACCATGTCCAAAGAACCGCGCCTGGGGATTGACTTCTTTCCCCTGAGCGTGGACTTCGAAGAAAAACTGTACGCGGCCGGGCGCATCCCCGGATCGTTTTTCCGGCGCGAAGGCCGGCCGAGCGAGGGCGCCATCCTCACCAGCCGACTGACCGACCGCCCGCTGCGGCCCCTCTTCCCCAAAGACCTGCGCAACGACGTTCAAATCATCATCACGGCCCTATCCGTCGATCAGGTTGCCCAGCCGGACATTCTGGCGATCATCGGCGCAAGCGCGGCGTTGACGATTTCCGACGTCCCCTTCGGCGTGACGCCGTACGATGGCCCGGTAGCCGCGGCGCGCGTGGGATACGTTGGCGGCCAGTTCGTCGTAAACCCCACGTACCCCGATATGGAGAAATCCGATCTCGATTTGCGCATCGCCGGCACGCGCGACGCGATCCTGATGGTCGAGTGCGGCGCGAACGAAATCCCCGAAGATGTGATGGTGAATGCGCTTGAGTTCGGGCACGCCGCCTTCCAGCCGTTGATTGACTTGCAGGAGCAAATGGCGCGCGACGCGGCAGCGGGCAAGCCCAAGCGCGATTACAAGAAGTTCGTCATGAGCGAAGAACTCGTGTCGGCCGTGTCGGGCAAGGTCGGCGGGCGCATCACCAGTGCGCTGGCCGACGAGATGGACAAGGCCGAGCGCAATGCCGCGCTCGACGCAATCGAGGACGAAGTGGTGGCCTCCTTCGAAGAAGACGAGACGGTTGCCGTCGGCGATGTGAAGGAAGTTTTCCACGACCTGCTCAAATCCGAAGTGCGATCGCGGATACTCAACGAAGGCAAGCGTCCCGATGGACGCGGTCTGAAAGACATTCGCCCGCTGTCGGGCGAGGTGGGGGTCAGCCCGCGCGCTCATGGCTCCGGCCTTTTCACGCGCGGCGAGACCCAGGTGCTCACCCTGGCCACACTCGGCACGCCGCGCGAGGCGCAGGAGTTGGACACGCTCTCGCCGGAAGACGAAAAGCGTTACATGCACCACTACAACTTCCCGCCCTTCTCCGTTGGCGAAACGCGCCCACTGCGCGGCTCGTCACGGCGCGAGGTCGGGCACGGCGCGTTGGCCGAACGCGCGCTCATCCCGGTTCTGCCGCCGGAATCTGAATTTCCCTACACCATCCGACTCGTCTCCGAAGTGCTGTCATCGAACGGCTCGACCTCGATGGCCTCGGTGTGCGGCTCGACGCTGGCGCTGATGGACACCGGCGTGCCTATCAAGGCTCCGGTGGGCGGCATCGCGATGGGGTTGGTCAAAGAGGGCGACAAGTACGCCGTCCTGACCGACATTCAAGGCGTCGAAGATCACTTGGGCGACATGGACTTCAAAGTCGCCGGCACTGCGGTGGGCATCACGGCGCTCCAGATGGATATCAAGATCAAAGGTCTCACCCCCAGTATCATGTCCGAGGCGCTGGCGCAAGCCCGCGAGGCGCGCGGCCACATCCTCGTTAAGATCACAGACATCATCCCGGCGCCG
>JACQED010000208.1 GCA_016200785.1 Chloroflexota bacterium | reverse complement strand
GTGTTGTAGATCAACGCGCCATGCCCCATATCGCCGAACACATCCTCGTGCTTCAAAGTCGAGTCGGCCAGCGCGGCCAGCAGGTTGTCGAGTCTGGTCAGGTCTACTTCGCCGGTGTGATGCTCGAAGACGCCTTCAATCCCGGCGGGGCCAAGGCGGAAGGCAAGCGTGTGAAAGTTGCCGACGTTGGCGATCATCACTCGCTCGTGGCTTGCCACGCGCGGGTCGAGCGCCGCGCCGAGGATTGCGGCGGGGGCGGTGTCCATTACGACCAACGGCGTGTCTCCCTCGTAACTCTCGGCGACGGCGTTCAAGCGGGTCATGATCGGCGGGAGGTCGGGGGCGCGATAGGCGAAGGCCGACAGGCGATTCGCGGCGCGGATGCGCCGGTCGAGATAGTCGAAGCGGAACTGGCGATCGGAGTAGCCGGGCGGCGAGTCGCCGTGATCGAACACGGCCACGCCGATTGCGTCTGGGTCGAGCGTCACGCCGAACGCGGCGAACGCGGCGGAGATCATCCCGAGGTCGAAGTCGCGGAGGCTGAGGCGCAACATCTTTCCATCGAGCGTCTTGGCTTCATCCTCGCCCACCACGCGAATGCCCATCTCGCGCTCAACGTAGTCGAGGTCGTCGTTGAACGACCGGGCGGCCTCCGGCGTGGCGTAGACTGCGTGCCCGGCCTTGACGTGATCGGTCGTAGCCCATTGGCTGGGGCCGCCGCCCATGATCACACCGGTCAACAGCACGGGCGCGCCTTCGCGTGTGGCCTGCCGCAAGCGGCGGGCCACGAGCATCGTCGGCGAGGGCATCACCAGCTTGTAGCCGTTTTCGAGGTCGAGTTCGGAATCGTACAGGAAGATGTCCTGCGTGCCGGTGCCAACGTCAACCGTAAGGATCTTCATGCGCTGTCTTCTCGGGTTCATTATACTCAAAGAAAAGACCCCTGTGAGCAGCACAGGGGTCTATGTTTCAGGTGGCTCTTTGGCTGTTCAGCCCGGCCCCAGCGCCGCCAGCATTTCCTCGTTGGTGGAGAACTTGAATTCCTCCAGCCCGCGCTTCTGCGCTTCGGCTTTCTCAACCGCTTCGAGTCTCCGCCAATCGGGCTTGCGGACAACCCGTTTCTTCAAGTTCATTAGCTTGCCGGTCAACGATTCGAGGCTCGCGCCATCCGGCGGCGGCAGAGTTTTGAGATACTGCAACACCGCGTTCGCGCCGTTCGTCCCGTCTTTGCGCGCCGCGCCCACCAGCCCGGTGCTCGCCTCGCGCGACCAGCCGGCTACGAACACGCCCCCGATCGGTTTCTTCGCGTCCGGGTCGTAGGCTTCGTAGGACAAGCCATCCACCGGGAAACACGGCTCGGGGTTCTTCACGAACGCGCCCGATCTCACCGGCAAGCCGAACGTCCAGTCCACTTGATCGCCGATGGCGAAGATCACGGTGTCCACTTCGAGAACGCGCTTCGTCCCGAGGCCTTTCGCCTTCACGTCGCCGTTCGACGCGACGAGCGTGTTGTCTTCGACTTCGAGCCCGGTCATGCGTTTCTGAGCGTCGCCCAGCATCCGGGTGGGCGAGGCGAGGAAGTCGAAGCGGAAGCGCGTCTCGGAAACGGCCGGGAGAGCTTTGGGAAGCGCCGAGAGAAAGTATTTCTCTTTCACGGCCTGAACGTCCTGCCCGACGGCTTCCATCCGCGCGCGCACTCGTTCAAGTTCGGCGTCGAGCGCGGCCAGGTCCAAGTTGCAGGCGACGTATTCCAGTTCTTCTTTGTCGAACTTGACCTCGGCCGGCCCGCGCCGCGCCACCGCGGTCACTTCGTCCACTTTCAACGCGCGGACTGCGTAGCGCGCGATATCGAGCATGACATTGCCCACGCCGACGATTGCCACTCTGCGCCCGATGGCAAACGACTGCTGGCTGAACGGCGGCAGCTGGTTGTAGTGATACACCACATCTTTGGCGTGATACACGCCGGTCAGGTCCTCGCCCGGCAGGCCCAGCCACTTGGTGCCCTGCGCGCCGACGGTGACGAGCAGCGCGTGAAAGCCCATCTCGCGCAAATCGGCCAGCGTCAGGTCGCCCTTTTCGCCGATCACCACGTTGCCGAAGTAATCGATCTGCGGCGAGGACAGAATCTGGCGGTACTGCCTGCGCAGTCCCTCTTTCATTTTGTGCTTGTCTGGGTAGATGCCGTATTCGGCCAGGCCGGCCGGCTTGATATCGCGATTGAAGATCACCACGCGATGGCCGTCAGCCGCGAGTTGCTTGGCAGCATACAGGCCGGCAGGCCCGGCGCCGATGACTGCCAACAAGTAATGACTTTGATTGTCCTCTCCCAATCCAATGCCTCCTCCCCTCACCGCAAAAATGGACGGCAATGATTTACCGTCCGTCAACGCGCGGGATTATATCGCAGGCCCTGACTTTCAACAAACCACACCGCAAGCGAGGGGGTTATGAGACGCTCAAGCGTGGTATCATAGCGCCGATGTTCAAGCGGAAAGCCTCTCGCCCATCCGCATCGCGCGCCGTCGCGCCAGCCGATCCCGAAGTGAGCCGGCTGCGCGCCGAGGTCGCCGCAAAGCAGGCTCACGCCGCCGACCTCGAAGCCGACCTGATCGAGTCGCAAGAGTCGCTGGCGGCGTTTCAACGCGAATTCGAGGCCCGCGTCGGAGTGCACGCTCGCCGCGTCGTCGAATTGCAGCGACAGATCGAAGCCGCGCGCCGCGCCGCGTTCGAGAGGCTGTGGCAGGCCCAGCCGTTTGCCCCGCCGTTTGTGGATGTGTCCGAGCAGTTCCGCCGCGCGTGGCAACACACCGAGCCGCCGCCCGCGCCCCCGCCGACGACGCCCGACGAGGAAGCCGAAGTCAAGGCGTTGTATCGCGAACTCGCCAAACGCTATCACCCCGACCTCGCGCCGACCGAGGCCGAGCGCGAATGGCGCACGCCGCACATGACCGCCGTCAACGCGGCCTACGCCGCCCGCGACCTCGCCGCACTGCAAGCGATTGCCGCTACGCCCGACGACGTCGCCCGCCCCGCCCCGCCGATCGATTCGCGCGCCGCGCTCATCGCCTCGCTCCAGCGTGAAAGCCGGCGGCTCGACGAATTGATCGCCCGTCTCGAAAAGGAACTCGACGAACTGACTTACAGCCCCGCGCTGAAACTGGAACTCGACGTGAAGTTGGCCCGCCGCGCCGGGCAGGACCTGCTTGGCGAAACCGCTGCCGCCCTCAAGCGCGACATTGCGAGGCTCGAAGTGGAACTCCAGGGGGTACTCGCCCGGTGAAGATTCTTAGCCGCCAAGCCACGAAGCACGGCAACCAGAGAGACACAGCTCCCATGCCTGAGAAAGATTACTCCCACCGCGATGTCACCGACAAACTCGGACTCAAGCCCGGCCACGCCGTGCGCGTGATCGGCAGGGGCGACAAAGGCTTATTGGCCCGCGTCCGCGAAAAGATCGGGCGCAAGTTAATCGGCGAGGGCGACAAGGCCGACGCGATCCTCTACTGGCCGAAGACGGTCAAGGAGATCACGCCGACGCTGGCCGAACTGCGTGAGGCCATTGTTCCGGCGGGCGGCATCTGGGCCATCACCGCCAAGCGCGATCAAGAAAGCGCCAGTGGAATGGAATATCTCAATCAGACCGATCTGATTCCGCTCGGCCTCGCCGCCGGGCTGGTGGACAACAAGACTTGCTCGATTTCGGAGAGGGAGAGTGGAATGAGGTTTGTGATACGGAGGCGGGATAGGAAGTGAGGGAAAGACATCGATTGCTCGGATGCGCGGATGAAATCTGAAAGGATAGACTCAAGCCATACCTCCCCGCGTCTTTTTCCATGCTTCAAGCGTCTCCAATCGTTGCGCCAGTCGCCGTTCCTCAAACTTCCGCATTTGAGCGTAGTAAAGTTCAAGGCCCGCCAACTTCTGCTTCCGTCTCCAATGGCGATACAGCGGCAAGAAACGCAAGTAATACTCGATCAATGCAGAGAAGCGATGCCACGCCCGTCTCACCGCGAATTCTGCTTTAGCAATCTTCATAAGTCACCTCGTCTGATGCAACAGAGGAAACGGCGCAGTCGCTAAAGGCCGGCGATTGCCCCCAACACCTCATCTACGTTCTCTTGTGTCACCAACCTGAACCTGCATTGGCCGTCCGATACTTCCTCCCACATTTTTCCAAGTTCTTCTTTCCGTTCGGCATCTGCGGCAGTGACGAGATACCCGCCTTTCGGTTCGAACGCGAGATAGGCCCCACTGTTAGTTTTGGCGAGAAAATCCGGATAGAAGACGCCCCACCAGCCCTGCAATCCAAAGTCCTGCCGCTCCCGGTTTCGATACCACCAACGCACACTGGACAGCGCGTCGAGTTTCTCAGCGAAGTCGGCTTCTTCGCGGTTCATCTTTCCGGCGCGGGTGAATAAGTGCCGTTGAAACGTGTCGGTATGGACCGGGTACGGCAAAATCGAATCGGGCAGATCGTCGGCAACCTCCCCTGCACTGGCAAGCCTTCCACCACCTTTCAGAGAATAAAGGGTCTTACGAGCGTGCGCTTCGACCAGGTTGTTGATATGTTCAGCCAGTTTGCTGAGGAGGGCAAAGCGGTAATGCGTCAAGTCGGTGAGGGCGTCGTTTCCAAGTTTGGTGATCAGATGATTGACGACAGCAGTGAAATAGTCCCGCTTTTCTTTCTGGTTGAAGTAAGGCCGCCGATAGTGCTTGTCTAGCCAGGCAACCAACCTGTGAATATCGAAGGCTTTCTCGCGGAACACAAGTTTGAGAGTGAGTTGCTCAGTATTCCGGATCGCAAGACGGCTCTGTTCGTCAATGTCAATCAACTGCTCGCGCTCTTCCGCGGCAGAGGGGATGAAATCCAAAACGGGGCTTTGAGCGGCTAGATCGAATCCCTC
>JACQED010000207.1 GCA_016200785.1 Chloroflexota bacterium | reverse complement strand
ATACCTTTGAGATCCGCGCCGGGGGCGTTGGGCTTGCGCGGCTCACTGCCCGTCGCATACAGCAACTTGGCGTAGCCCAGAATGCGCCCGTCGTCGAGGGTGACGGTGTGCGCCGCCCGGTCAATCGTCGTCGCCGTCCGGCCTGTGACGATTTCGACCTTCTGCTCGTCCCAGAACGCCGGCGGCTTGACGAAGATCGACTCGCGCGACTCTTTGCCCTGCAAATACCCTTTTGACAGCGGCGGGCGATTGTACGGCAGTTCCGGTTCGCTCGTCACGATCATCACCCGCCCGGTTGCGCCGGCCTCGCGGATCGACCTCGCCGCCTGCGCGCTCGCCAGCCCCCCGCCGATGAGCAGAAAGTCAACTTTGTCGGTCATGGGAATCTCCTCTGGCGAATTGCTCACGCCAAGGCGCAAAGACGCAAAGAGAATACTTTGCGGCTTGGCGTGAGATTTCCCCGCTTCGGCGCGAAGCCTACAACGCCGCTTTCGCCGCCGCCAACACTTCCTCGTAGTTCGGCTCGGCCCCCAAAGTTTTCATGTAAGCCGCATACGCGATCTTGTCATCCCGATCCACCACGAAGACCGCGCGGCGCAGCCAGCGGCGCTCCTTGATCCTACAACCGTACTTCTCGCCGAACTCCAGCGCCATGTGATCCGAGAGCGTCGTCACGCGATCCACATTGGCGTTGCCGCACCAGTTCTTCTGCGCGGGTGGAAGGTCCACGCTGATCGCGAGAACGCGAATGTCGTCGCTCAGCGTCGCCGCTTCGTCGTTGAAGCGCTTGGTCTCGCGGTCGCACACTGAAGTCGCCAGCGACGGCAGGGCGGTGATGATCCGCACCTTGCCCTGGGTGGACTCCAACGCGCGTACCTCCGACCAGTCGTTGGCCTGCGCGGTGAACTCAGGCGCTTTCTGTCCGACCTTCACATCCGCGCCGATGACCGTCGCCGGCTTGTTGCCGACTTCGATCACCCCGGCGCGCTCGACAGGTTTCTTCCGCGCCCTGGGCCGGCGCGGAGCCGTGTTCTTCTTCGCCGCCGGTCTCGTGCTGCGCGCGGTTCGCTTAACGGGTTTCTTAGGCATGGTTGTTCTCCTCTGCAAGAGTTGAACTGAATAATACTACAGCGGGTTGGAGAAATCAACAGATTTGCAATCTAGCCCACCCGATGATACACTGCCGAATAGATAGGTCAGCCCATGCCGGTTCGCTCACCGAGGATTACCGATCCCAAGCACCTCACGCGATTCCTTGAAATGGAACCTGTGCCGATTCCCCCTCACCTCCGCCGCCTGCGCCGGTTGGCGCGCATGCCATCTTCCGGCGGACGCCGCCCGCCGACGCCGCCTCAGCCCGAGCCGGGCCAGGAGGCATCGCTCGAGGCTTTGCTCAACGAAGTCGCCACCAACCTCACCGAGCAGTTGGCCGGCGGTTCGCACACTGGCGTCTATGGCCGGGACGAGCAGATCGAGCAGGTTTTGCAAACACTCGCCTCACCGCTCAAAGGGCGCGTCATCCTTACCGGCGAGGCCCGCGTCGGCAAGACGGCCGTCATCCACGAGGCCGTGCGGCGAATCATTCGCGGCGAATGTCCCGAGGCGTTGAAGGGCGCGCAAGTCTGGGCCACGTCGCCGGCCGCGTTCATCGGCGGTTACCCGCCGGGCAACTGGATGGGGTCGCTCGACGAACTGATGACGGCGTGGCGCGAGCGCCCCGAGATCATCCTCTACTTCGACGATCTGGCCTCGGCGACGGGCGGGCCGGGCAACGACGACGACGGCCCCGGCCCCGATCTCGCCTTGACGATCCTCGCCCACCTGCGGCGAAGCACCGGGCGCATGATGGCCGAGGCGCAGACCGAGCCGTGGCGGCGCTTCGTCGACCGCTATCGCGACTACGAGAAAATCTTCCTCACCCTGCGCCTGGCGGTGCCCGAGGCCGATGCCGCCCACGAGATCGTCAACCGCGTGTGCGAAGATTTGTCGGTCCTGCGCGAGATCAGCATCGCGCCCGAAGCCGTCAATCAGGCCTACGATCTGACCGGGCGTTACTTCCTCGATCAGTTCCTGCCAGGCAAAGTCATTGACCTGATCCGCGACTCGCTCACGGTGGCGACGCCGACCGAAAAGGCGACGTTGACCTCCGACGCGGTGACGGCGCGCTTCGCCGCCCAGACCGGCCTGCCGCGCATCCTGCTCACCGACGACGAGCCGTTCGACGACCGCGCCGTGCGCGACTTCTTCCGCACGCAGGTGCTGGCGCAGGAGCAGGCGGTCGAGGCCATCGTCCAATCGCTCAGCCTGCTGCGCGCGCGAGTCAACAACCCGCTCAGACCGATGGGCGTGTTTCTCTTCCTCGGGCCGACCGGCGTGGGCAAGACCGAACTCGCGCGCGCGCTCAGCACTTATCTCTACGGCAGTCCCGAACGGCTGGTGCGCTTCAACATGGCCGACTACGCCTATCCCGGCCAGCAGTGGGAACTCTTCGGCAACCCCTACGCCGCCGACCCGGCCGCCCGGCGCGGACAGATCACCACGCGCCTCGCGGGACATCCCTTCTCCGTCATCGTGCTCGACGAATTCGAAAAGGCCGACCCGCAAATCTTCCAGCGCTTTCTGCAATTGTTCGACGAAGGGTTGATGATCAACGGCGCGGGCGAGACGATCAATCTGCGCAACGCCATCTTCATCCTGACGTCGAACTTCGGCGCGCGGCTGATTCAGAATGAGCGCATCGGCTTCAGCCGGGGCGAGACGATCGAGGAGCGCGAGGCGCGGGTGCTGGCGGAGACCGAGAATTATTTCACGCCGGAGTTCATGAATCGCATCGACGCGGTGTGCGTCTTCAAGCCGCTGTCGCGCACCGTGATGGGCGAGATCGCCCGGCGCGAGGTCGGGAATCTGTTGAAGCGCGAGGGCCTCATCCGCCGCGAGTTGGAAGTGGACATTGACGACGACGTGATCGAGCACGTGGTGGACACGGGCTACAGCCAGCGCTTCGGCGCGCGTTACTTGAAACGCCAGATCGAAAAGACCATCGCCTATCCCCTGGCCCAGCAGATCAACCGCCGCGATCCCGAAATGCGCGGCGGCACCATCCGGCTGTTGATGAAACAGGCCCGCGTGGCCTCGACTTATCTGCCCGAAGTGGAAGCCGAGACGACGCCTACCGAGCGGGAGGCCGAGGCGGGCGAGCCCCGCCGACTGACGCTTGAAGAGATACGCGCCGGCCTGCCCGAACTCGAACATCGCATCGCCGGGCTGGAGCGATTCCATAACGTCGCCGCCGCGCGCGAGGAGCGCGACGCGCTCATCGTCGCCATGTCCGACACCGGCTTCTGGAGCGATCAAGCCGCCGCCCGCCGCAAGCTCGACGCCTTCCAGCGCGCCAGCAACAGCGTCGATCTGGTGGACGGGATGCGCCGCGCGCTCGAAGAACTCCAGCGCCTGTGCGCCGCCGAGCGCGTGCCGGTGAGCGAGGCCATCCGCCAGTTCAACTTCCTGCTGCGCGAGCTGCCGCGCGTCGAACTCACCAGTTTGCTGACCGGCCGGCACGACACGTTGGGCGCGTTCGTTCAGATACGGGCCAAAGGCCGCCCGGAGGCCGGGCGCAAGTGGCTGAGGGAACTCGCGCAGATGTATCTCGCCTGGGCCGAGCATCGCGGCTTCGCCGCCCACGTCGTCGGCGAGGAACTTAATCGCACGGGCACGACCATCGCCGTCACGCTGGCCCTCAGCGGCTACGCGGCGTACGGATTGCTCAAGGGCGAAGCCGGAACGCACCGGCTGGTGCAGGCAGGCGTCAACGGAGGCAAAGAGGACACGCCGCAAAAGATCGCGGCGCAGGTGATCGTGTGGCCGGAGTTGACCGCCGAGACGGAGCCCCCGGTTCCGCAGAATTTCGAATCGGAGTTCGAGGTCACTTCGCAGTCGGCCGACCACGCCGGGCTGTTCGTCAAGAAACTGACGGCGAGAGCCACTGCCGCTTTGCGCTCCACCGGCCGGACTCTGTCGCTGGCCGGGAATCTGCCGCCCGACGATCTGGCCCACGAGACGGTCAAATTGCTGTGGACGGATGCTCACCGCGATCTGATAGCCGTCGGCGAGACGAGCGCGCCCCGCGAAACGAGCGACGGGGCGGAGGGCCTGGTGCGCACTTACCTGCGCCACAAAGAGCGCGGGGTACGCGATCATCGCACCGGTCTGAAAGTGGCGAATCTCAAAAAGGTGCTCGAAGGCGGATTGGATGTGTTTCTGGAGGCCGCGCTGAAGGGCAATCAGAATTGATTCGCCCACCCATGTTATAATCCCGCGCGTCACTGTCTGCGGCAACGCCGGCCGAGTTGTGACGAAAGGAGGTGACTCATCGCGAAAAGATTCTGCGCGTGAGTTACTGTTTCGGTTATTCGTTACCCCGTTCCGTACCATTCTCAGTGAGGAGAAAAACCATGAAGAGACTCGTGACTCTCAGCAGTTTGATCGTCATCGCCGGCTTGCTCCTGGCGGCCTGCGGCGGCGCGGCCACCACGGCCGCGCCCGCGCCGACCGAGGCCCCCAAGCCCACCGAAGCCCCCAAGCCCACGGAGGCTCCCAAGCCCACGGAAGCTCCCAAGCCGACCGAAGCCCCCAAGCCCGATCTGCTGTCGGAGATCAAGAAGCGCGGCTACATCGTCGTTTCCACCGATCCCAACTACGAGCCGCAGTCGTTCCTCAACACCACCGGCAAGCGGCCGGCCGACACCAAGTGCCCCAGCGACCAACTGACGTCGGCCGAGATGCAAGGCTTCGACGTGGACACTGCGGTCGAGATCGGCAAGCGGCTGGGCGTCGAAACGTGCTTCGCCACGCCAACGTGGGACGCCATCACCGCAGGCTCGTGGGCCGACAAGTGGGACATCAGCGTAGGCTCGATGACGATCACCAAAGATCGCCAGAAGGTGCTCGACTTCATCACGCCGTACTACTACACCCCGGCCGTCATCGCGGCCGCGAAAGACGCCGGCATCAAGACGGTGGACGACCTGAAGGGCAAGGCGGTGTGCGCCGGCACCTCTACCACTTACGAAACGTGGCTCAAGGGCGAAGATCTCGGCCTGCCGGCAGCGTCTATTTACGCCAAGCCGCCGGCCGACGTCAAGGTGGTCACCCTCGAAACCGACCAGGAGTGCGCGCAGGCGATCGCCTCCGGGCGCAAGGACTTCGTCGCCTACGTCACTTCTGAAACGGTGGTGGACTCGAACATCGCCGCTGGCGTGCCGGTGGAGAAAATCGGCAAGCCGGTCTACTCCGAAGACCTGTCGGTCTCGATTGACAAGTCGCACAGCCTGCCGATCGACAGCCTCGTCGCCGAGCTGGACAAGATCGTCAAGGACATGCACGCCGACGGGACGCTGACCAACTTCTCAACGAAGTGGTTCAAGGCAGACCTGACGCAGGCCCCCACCAAATAGGCCTGTACCCCAAAATCATGGAAGCGGCACGAAGCCGCTTCCATGATTTTTTGTCTCTAATCGAAAGGGCGAAATCCACGCCATGTCCACCGCGCTCCCGACCCCCGGCCAGCCCAAGACCCAATCCCAATTGATATTTGAAGCGCAGGAACGAGTCAAGCGCAACTTTCAAATGGGCGTGACTGCCTCCTGGATCATCCTGCTCGCGATTCTGCTGTTTCTGTTCAGCGGGACTAAATTCACGCTCGGCGGCTTCGAGTTGAAAACCATCCATCTCGACACGGCTTTCATCGGCGAAAACGCGACGTTTATCGCCGGAGGAGTCTGGGAGACGATCGGCATCTCGGCGCTGTCTATCGCGCTGGCGACGATTCTGGCTCTGCTGGCGGCGTTGGGCCGCCTGTCGCCGTTCCCGCCGATCTACTCCGTATGCACGTTCTACGTCTCGCTCATCAGGGGCACGCCGCTCTATCTGCAAATATTCTTCTTCTTTCTCGCCCTGCCCCAACTAGGCATCGTGCTCCCCGGCCTGTGGGCCGGCACCTTCGCGCTGGGCCTCAACTACGGGGCGTACATGAGCGAGATCTTCCGCGCCGGGCTAAGCTCGGTCGGCAAGGGCCAGCGCGAGGCAGCGCTGGCGCTCGGCATGACGCCAACTCAGATGATGACCCGCATCATCCTGCCGCAGGCATTGCGCTTCGCCATCCCGCCCACCGGCAACGAGTTCATCGCCATGCTCAAGGACTCGGCCCTGGTTTCGGCCACCGGTTTCGTTCACGAGTTGATGTGGCGCGCGACCAAAGTGGGCCGGGCAAAGTTCCACAACCTCGAAGCCCTGATCATCGCCGCCATCTTCTACTGGGTGATGACACTGCTCTTCTCGGCCCTGCAGAGCCGGTTGGAAGCGCGCCTGTCCCGAGGAGAGAGATAGTGCCGCCCATCGTCAAAGTCAGCCATCTTGACAAATATTTCGGACGCCTGCACGTCCTGCACGACGTTTCGCTGGAAGTCCAGCCGCAGGAAGTGGTGTGCCTCATCGGGCGCAGCGGTTCGGGCAAGAGCACTTTACTGCGCTGCATCAACTTCCTCGAAGAGCCGTCGGCCGGCACGGTCGAAGTGGACGGCCTGTCGGTCGCCGCGGAGTGGAAGGGCCGACAGCGCAGACAATTGGTGCACGACCTTCGCCTGCGCACTGGTATGGTATTTCAGGAATTTAATTTGTTTCCGCACATGACGGTGATCGAGAACGTCATCGAAGCCCCGGTGACGGTCAAGAACATGGAGAAGGACAAGGCCATCGCCCTCGGCGAGAAGTTTCTCGAAAAGGTCGGCCTGATGGCCAAGCGCGACGAATATCCCGCCCGCCTGTCGGGCGGGCAGAAACAGCGCGTCGCCATCGCCCGCGCGCTCGGCATGGAGCCGAAGGTGATGCTGTTCGACGAGCCGACTTCGGCGCTCGATCCTGAATTGATCGGAGAAGTGCTGGAAGTGATGAAGGCGCTCGCGCGCGAGGGGACGACGATGCTCGTGGTGACACACGAGATGGGCTTCGCCCGCGACGTGGCCGATCGCGTCGTCATCATGTACGAAGGCGAATTGATCGAGCAAGGCCCGCCGTCGCAGATCTTTGGCGCGCCTCAAGACCCGCGCACTAAAGTCTTCCTCGAACGGTATCGGGCTTCGTAGTCGAGACGTTCCGGTGGGACGTCTCGACCGTTTCCATAGAATCAAGAAGCCCGTTTTCACCGCGAAAACGGGCTTCTCGGTTGAGTGCGCTGGGAGGGACTTGAACCCTCACGCCTTGCGGCACATGGCCCTCAACCATGCCTGTCTGCCAAGTTCCAGCACCAGCGCAATCGTTTCACCGGTCGGCCAGCAGGAGAATTATAGCCCAACGGATAGGCTTGTCAAGACAATTCGGGTATAATCATTTGTGGTGTTTGAAATTCCGTTGTTCCCGCTGAATACCGTTCTCTTCCCCGGCATGCGACTGCCGCTTCACATCTTCGAGGAACGCTACAAAGAGATGGTGGCGGATTGTTTGCCGGGCGACCGGCCATTCGTCGTCGCGCTGATCGAGTCCGGGCCGGAAGTGGGCGGCCCGGCGCAGCCCCGCGCGATCGGCACCACCGCGCTCATCCGCGATCTCGAACGCCTGCCGGAGGGACGCTTCAACCTCACCGCCGTCGGGCAGGAACGCATCCGTATCCTCGACGTGAAAACGACCCGGCCCTATTTGATGGCGGCGGTGGAGTTCTCGCCCGCCTCCAGCGCGGCCCTGCCGGCGGCGAAGCATGGCGCGGAGAAACTGTGGCCGTGGTTGAGGCGCTACGTCAAAGGGTTGGCGCGCGTCGTGGAGACGGACATCCCCTTGCCCGAGTCCGCGCCCGACCCGCTGACCGTCGCCTACCTCGTGCCCGTGTTCCTCAACGTCCCGGCGGACGAGCGCCAGAGTCTGCTTGAGATCGACGAGGTGACGGATCTTCTCGAACGCGAGCGATACATCCTGCGGCGCGAGGTTGCGCTGCTGCGCGCGATGCACGGGAGCGATATTTTCGGAGACTGACCATGCGGATTGTGCTGGACGCGATGGGGAGCGACAAGTATCCCGGCCCGGAGATCGAAGCGGCCATCCAATTGGCGCGCGGCGGCGGAGTCGAGATCATCCTCGTCGGCAACGAGAGGGTCGTCAAGCCGGGGCTCGACGCGCTTAAGGCGACCGACGTCAACCTGCCCATCGTCCATGCGCCGGAGATGGTTGACATGGCCGAGAAGCCCGCCGCCGCCGCGCGCGGCAAAGCCGAGAACTCGATGGCCGTCGGCATGGAATTGGTGAAGCGCGGCGAGGCCGACGCCTTCGTGACGGCGGGCAACACCGGCGGCGCGCTGGCCAACGCGCTGTTCCACCTCGGGCGCATTCGCGGCGTCAAGCGGCCGGGGATCGGCGCTCCCTTTCCGGTCAAAGGCGGCTCGTGCGTTCTGATTGACATCGGCGCGAACGCCGAGTGCAAGCCGGAATACCTGCTTCAATTCGCCATCATGGGCAGCCTGTACGCCGAGAAGGTTTTCGGCGTGCATCGCCCGCGCGTTGGCCTGCTTTCGAACGGCGAAGAGGCCGGCAAGGGCAACGACCTCGTGAAAGGAACGTACCCGCTGCTCGCGTCGTCGTCGCTGAACTTCATCGGCAACGTCGAGGGCAAGGAGTTCTTCGGCGGGCAGGCCGACGTGGTCGTGACCGACGGCTTCACCGGAAACATCGTGCTCAAGAGCGCGGAGGCCGTCGCCAAACTTCTGACCGAGACTATCCGGGATGAGATCAAGTCGAATCCGATCACGGCGATCGGAGGCCGGCTGGCGCAACCGGCGTTCAAGCGCGTTCGCCGCGTTCTCGATCCGAGCGAACAGGGCGCCGCGCCTCTGCTCGGCGTGGACGGGTTGGTCTTCATCGGGCATGGCCGCTCCGATGCGCGCGCGCTGGTGAATGCGGTGGGCACCGCCCGGCGCGCGATTGAAAGCGGATTGCTCGCGGCCCTGCGCGCCGAACTCTCGTCGCGGCTGAATGAAACCGAGGCCGCCCTCGAGCCAGCTGCTGCCCACTAGCGAAAGATATGCCAGTCGTATTGCGGGTCAAAGGATATAAGTTTTGTGCCCATTGTGCCTATTGTGATTCCCGACCTTGATGAAGTCAGAAAACTCGCCGCCACACTGCACGCGGAGAGGATGGCTTGGAAAGGCGAGGTATTTGACTGGCAGGCAGAGTATAACCCGTCACGCCCGGAGCCTCCACTTGACTCCAAGATGTCCTTCACGCCTGCGGATTTTTGCATTGGTGAAAGCGGAATTTGGTTCTTTTCTCTCATGTGGGAACATGGGGACGACGCAGAACCGGTGGAGTACCTCGACGACCGAAATATCTTGGAAATAATATCGCCAGGGTAACGTGGCTGTATTGGCCAAAGGATGCTCGTGAATAACACTCATCGCCCGCGTGCCGTCGTCACCGGCCTGGGCGCGATCACGCCCATCGGCCTCGACGTGCCCACGTTTTGGGAAGGTTTGCTGGAGGGCCGCTCCGGCGTGCGGCGCGTGACGAGATTCGACGCCAGCCACCTGCCGTGCCAGATCGTCGGCGAAGTGCTTGACTTCGATCCCAAGAAATATATGGACGGCAAGGAAGCGCGGCGCATGTCGCGCTCCGCGCAGATGGCGATCGCCGCCTCGATTGAGGCTGTGGCGGACGCGGGCCTGCCGCCGACCTTCGCCGACCCCGAAAGGGCGGGCGTCTCGTTCGGCACCGCGATCGGTGGCGTGGATCGTCTCGACGAAGAAACACAGATTCTCCGCGCCAAAGGCTACACCCGAGTCAGCCCCTTCGCCGTTCCGTCCTCGATGCCCAACATGGCCGCGCATCACGTCACGCGCCAGTTCCAGGCGCTCGGGCCGAGCAGCACGCTGGCGACGGCCTGCGCGACCGGCACGCAGGCGGTGGGCGAAGGCGCAGAGTATATCCGGCGCGGCATCGCCGACATCGTGATCACCGGCGGCGTGGACGCCGTGATCACCGATTTCGGCCTCGGCGGATTCGCGGCGATGCGCGGCCTGGCGACGAGTTTCAACGATCGGCCGGAGAAAGCCTCGCGCCCATTCGACAAAGACCGCGAGGGCTTCGTCTACTCTGAAGGATGCGGCGTGCTGGTGCTGGAGCGACTCGAACATGCCCTGGCGCGCGGCGCGCGAATCTACGCGGAGGTGCTGGGCCACGCCTCTTCGTCCGACGGCTACCACATGGCCGCGCCCGACCCGGAAGCCGCCGGCGCGGTGCGTGCGATGAAGTGGGCGCTGGCCGATGCCGGCCTCGCGACGAGCGATATCGCCTACATCAACGCTCACGGCACTTCGACGCTGGCCGGCGACGCGCTGGAGACTCTCGCGATCAAGAGACTCTTCGGCGAGGCGGCCTACAGCATTCCGATCAGCGCGACCAAGTCGATGATCGGCCACCCGCTGGGCGCGGCCGGCGCGCTGGAAGCGATTGCCTGCGCCCTAACCATCCGCGACCAGATCATCCATCCGACGATCAATTACGAAACGCCCGACCCGGAGTGCGACCTCGACTACGTGGCGAACGTGAAACGCGCCGCCCGCGTCCGCCGCACGCTGTCGAATTCGTTCGGCCTCGGCGGGCAGAATGCGTGTCTCGTTTTGGGGGAATATCAGTCGTAGAGACGTTCCGGCGGAACGTCTCCACGGAATACGAAAGCATACTATGCGACTCGTCACCAACGCGAAACTCATCAAGCGCAACTCGTACATCGGAAACTACGCCGGGCTGGCGGCGCTCGGCGTGCTCCTGCTCAGTTTGGCAATCCCATTCGTCACGCGCGACCCCTCGTTCCAGTTCCTTCAACTCATCGCGCTGCTCGGCGGCATCATGCTGTTGAACGTCGGCACGTACTTTCGCAACCGATGGGTCGGCCCGCCGCGCCCCGACGAGGCGCTCGATGCGGCGCTCAAGGGATTGGACGAACGGCACGTGCTGTATCACTACCGGCTGCCGGCGTCGCACGTGCTGGCCGCGCCGTCGGGGGTGTACGCGCTGGTGACCAAATGGCACAGCGGCGCGATCACTTACAAGGACGGCAAGTGGAAGCACCCCGGCCACACGTGGCTGATGAGCCTCGTCGGCCAGGAGCCTCTCGGCAACCCGGTGGCCGAGGCCGGCGCCGAGATCGATGCCTTGAGCAAGTTTCTGGAGAAACGCCTGGCGGAATTCGCCGTGCCGGTGCAGGGCATCGTCGTGTTCACGAACAACCGCGCGACGGTGGCAGCCGACTCTCCGCCCCTGCCGATTCTTCACGCAAAGCAACTCAAGGAATACATCCGCCGTCAGCCGAAAGGCCCCAGCCTCTCACGCGAAGCGTTGGCCCAACTCAATGCGCTGTTGAAGGTCGAGACCCGTTCCGACGCCGCGTCCGCGAATTCATCGTAGATGTCCCTTCCGGTCCGAGTGCGTGAGCGGCTCTGGCCGCACCTCGCGATCGCGTTAGCCGCCCTGCCCTACGCCCAGCGATTCGCCGTGGGGCCGATCGGCCCATCGCCCGTGCTCCCGTGCAGTGACGACGGCCTGCCACACCTCCTGCGCGCCCTCGAATTCGATCTCAATCTCAAAGGCGGCGCGCCCTTCCTCCAGTGGTCGCCCGATCTTCTGCACGGCTACGGTTATCCCCTCTTTCTTTTCTACGCGCCGGGGACGACGGCCGGCCTCGAACTTCTGCATCTGCTCGGCCTCGGCTTCGCGCCTGCGCTGAGCCTGGCGTTTTTTCTCTGTCTGCTGATCGCGGGCTGGGGCGCGTATCACCTCATCGGCGAGCACTTCGGCGAAATCGGCGGCATCGTGGGCGGGGTGGCCTATATGTACGCGCCGTATCTCGCCTTCGACGCGATCCAGCGCGGTGCTCTGCCCGAACTTGCCGCGCTCGGGCTTGCGCCGTGGGTGTTGTGGGCCGCCGGAAAATCCCAAATCCCAAGGGCCAAACGCCAGGAAAACGCCGCATCGCGGATGGGGCCAGGGACGTGGTTCGTGGTTGCCGCCGTACTGCTTGCCGCGATGATACTGGCGCACAACATGATCCCGCTGTTGCTCGTGCCGTTTATTCTGTTGCATGTAATGCTTGCGTCTCGGCCCATCCGTTTATCCCTTTCACATCCGTTGACGCGGTCCGTTGCCATCATCCTCACCTCCCTCGCCCTCACCGCCTTCTTCTGGCTCCCGGCGCAGCAAGAACTCAAGTTCGCCCAAACGTGGCGCGGGCTGATCGTGCATAATCAAGACTATCGCAACAATCTGCTGCCGCTCGATCAATGGGCGGCGCTCCCGCCCCTCCCGGTCGATCTGGCACTGCTCAACCCGCCTATCGTCCGGACGATGGGCATCGTCCAACTCGTGGCTTCGGTCGTCGCCCTCGCGACTCTTCCGTGGCAGACGCCGCCCCGCCGCCGTGTCATCGCGTTCTTCGCCCTGCTATGCGCCTTCTTTTTCCTCCTCACAACCGGCGCCAGCCGCCCGATCTGGGATGCCGTGCCGGGGATGCAGTGGCTTCAGCTGCCGACGAGGTTTTTAGGACTGGCGAGTATGGGCGCGGCGGGGCTGGCGGGGGCGGCGGGCGCTTTCATCTTGCAAATCACAGGTCACTTACCACAACGGCACGAAGACGCTAAGGCCCCCCAGGGATTCTTCGTGTCCTTCGTGTCTTTGGGTCTTCGTGGCAAATTGTCCGATGGGCTAATGAGTGCGTTGGTCATCGCCCCGATCCTCGGTGGCCTGCCGTGGCTGTACGCGTTGGACTGCCCGGCCCCGATCAATCCCGGCTCGCGCGAGATCGCCGCTGCGACCGACTTGCCTCTCCGCGCCACCGCCGAAGGATCGCTTGAGTTCCTCCCGATCTGGGTCAGCAAAATACCCGACATGTCGAGTTTCGCCGCCGAATACGCCGCCGGACGCGCGCCGATGCGACTCGACACAGGTGGATCGCCCTCCCCCGTTCAACTCGAACGCCTCTCTTCCACCCCCGGTGCAGAGGCCTGGCAAGTGAACTCGGCGGCCGGTTGGCGCGCGGTCTATCGCACGTTCTATTTTCCGGGCTGGCAGGCAACGCTCGACGGCCAACCGGCCAAGATCGAAATCACCTCGCCCGACGGCTTGATGGCAGTGGAGGTTCCGTCCGGCGCGCACAGGCTGGGCTTTGGGTTTCACCCAACGACGATTCGAGTCGGCACCCTCATTGTCAGCGGGAGCGCGTGGGTCACAGTCGTCGGTCTTCTCATCGTCAAGACTTCAGCGCAATTGAGACGACAGCGGATTGGCGAACTTACCGCCCGATACGCATCGCGCTTCACGCTTCACCCTCCACGCTTCACCCTCCACGTTCTCCTCCTCGCGCTCTTCGCCCTCAAACTCCTCTATTTCGACCGCGTGAACAATCCCATCCACGCTTCGCGGCTCGACGCCAACCAACTGATCGGCGTCGCGCACCCGACCGGCATTGATTTCGGTGGGGAGCTTCGCCATCTCGGCTACGATCTCTCGCGCGAGTCCGTGCCGAGCGGCGAAAGCCTGACGCTCATCCAATACTGGACCGCGACGGCAAAGATCGGCCTGCCGTATGGGATGGCCGTGCGCATCGCCGACGAGGCCGGGAGTGTGTGGAGCGCGCCCGACCCGCCTCGTCCGTTTGGATTCGCCGACTACCCCGGCACAGAGTCGTGGAGGCCGGGCGGCTGGGCCCGCGACGCTTTCGTCCTCGACGTTTTGCCCGGCACGCCGCCCGGAACGTACTGGCTCGAGGCCGACGCCTTTCGCCGCGACGTCGTCGCATCGCTATTGCCGGTCAACGCGCCAGTCGGCGTCGATCCCGCTTTCGCGCGCATCGGGCGAATCGAGATCACCCCGGGGCGAGGCACGCCGCCGATCGCAAGTTGGCGCGTCGAACGCACCGGCGACGTGCGGATCGCCGACTGGCTCACACTCAAAGGCTGGACGCTCACGCCGCCCTCCGCGACCGTCGGCGATTACATTTATCTCGATCTACTTTGGAATATGCCGGCGAAGCCGAGCCGCCACGTGGATTCGAGCGTTGACGTGTGGTTGAAAGACAGTCAAGGAACAACGGTTCTTTCGCAATCCATCTCGATTTCCCCGACGTATCCGCCCGATGCGTGGCCGAAGGGGGCCTGGGTGCGCACCCAGGCGCGCGCGCTGTTGCCCGCACATCTGGCCGGGGGAACGTACAGCGTTGGCGTGTCGAGCGCAGCCGTCGGCTCGATCGCAGTGGGCACGCCGCAGAGAGCATTCAATCCGCCGCCGATCTCATCGTCCGCCGATGCAGCGTTCGGAAACATTGCCCGGCTCATCGGCTTCGATCTGTCTGCGCGATCCACCGCTCCGGGAGAGACGCTCAAGATAACGTTGGTGTGGCACTCCCTCGACGAGACCACGACGAGTTACCGCGTCTTCGTTCACCTGCGCGCCGCCGACGGCACGATCGTCGCGCAGTCGGATGGCGTGCCGGCGAATTGGACGCGCCCCACGACGGGCTGGCTGGCCGGCGAGTTCATCGCCGACGATCACGCGATCTCGCTCTCGCTGGATGCGCCGCCGGGTGAATATGAGTTGGTCGTCGGCTTATACGATCCCGCTACGAACGTTCGTCTGCTCGCCTCAACCGGCGGCGACGAAGCGGTGCTGACTCGGATAACGGCGCGGTGATTCCGCAATTGGGGTAAGAGTGGCGCGCTTGCATCAACGTCGAAGGCCTCTTGATCACGACTGGCACGAATGAACGAATGCCACGAATGTCATTATTCGTGTTATTCGTTCATTCGTGGCATTCGTGATTTCCCGCCTCTGCGACCGCGTGATTACTTTGAGGATTGGGATGGACATCTCCGAATACTACAACATCGCGCGCCTGGAAGAATCGCACTGGTGGTACGTGGGAATGGCGGGCATCGCGAAGGATTGGTTGAGCCATCTGCCGACCGTCAATGCGGCGAAGCCGCGCGTCATTCTCGACGCGGGGTGCGGCACGGGCGGCGACCTGAAGTTTCTCAGCGAGTTCGGCACAGCCATCGGGATCGATCTGCACCCGCTGGCCTTGCGCCTCTCCGCTGAAAAAGGGTACACTCGGCTGGCCCGCGCGACTGTCGAGCAGCTGCCCTTCCCAGGCGAGAGCATCGCCGTGTTGACGTCGTTCGAGGTTCTCTATCACTTGCAGGTGAACGACGACGCGCAGGCCCTGCGCGATTTCGCCCGCGTGCTTGAGCCTGGGGGTTGGCTCCTGCTCCGTTTGCCCGCGCACGACTGGCTGAGAGGCGCGCACGATCGGACGGTTCACACCCGACATCGCTACACGCGCGAAGAAGTGCAGGCGAAACTCCGAACGGCGGGGCTGAGGCCGGTGCGGGTGACGTATGCCAACACGCTGTTATTCTTTCCGGCGGCGCTGTGGCGGCTGATCCAGCGCGGCACGAGCGACGAGGCCCATACCGACGTGCGACTCCCGTCGCCGCCCGTCAATCGCGCGCTAACCGCCCTGCTCCGGGCCGAGGGATTGTGGCTGAGGAGATTCGATTTGCCGATCGGGTTGAGCGTGCTGGCGTTGGCGCAAAAGGAATCTGCATGAAACCGAATTCAATCACGGCTTTCTTCCCCGCCTACAACGACGGCGGGACAATTGCCAGCATGGTGATCGCCGCGCTGAAGACACTGCAAAAGGTGACGGACGATTACGAGGTGGTCGTCGTCAACGACGGAAGCGCGGATTACACCGCGGAGGTGCTGGACGAACTCGCCCGCCAGTATCCACAGGTGCGCATCGTGCATCACCCGAAGAATCGCGGCTACGGCGGCGCTCTGCGGTCGGGCTTCGCCAACGCGCGCAAGGAATGGATTTTCTACACCGACGGCGACGCGCAGTACGATCCGCACGAACTGCTCGACCTCGTCAGCGTCCTGCGCGACGACGTTGACATCGTGAACGGCTACAAAATCACACGGCAAGACCCGCTTCACCGGATCATTATTGGGCGGCTGTATCACTACTTCGTCAAATACGTCTTCGGCTTCCACCTGCGCGACGTGGACTGCGACTTTCGCCTGATCCGGCGGAGTGTCTTCGACCGCGTCTCGCTCGAATCCGACACGGGCACGATTTGCCTTGAGATGGTCAAGAAGTTTCAAGACGCGGGCTTTCGCTTCGCCGAGGTGCCGGTGCATCACTACCATCGCGCCTACGGCAAGAGCCAGTTCTTTTACTTCCCGCGCCTGTACCGCACGGCGCTCCAACTGGCGCAGTTGTGGTGGAAACTCATTGTGAAGAAAGAGCATCTTGTCGTAAAGGAAAGGAAAGAAGCAGGCGAACTGAAGGAAACGGGGAACTAGATGACAGTCACCATTCCTCAAGCCAACCCTCGCGCCAATTACGAGGCGTACCGCGAGGAGATCGACGCGGCGGTACGGCGCGCGTTGGAGTCAGGCCGCTACATTCACGGCCCGGAGGTCGAGGCCTTCGAGCGGGAGTTCGCGACTTTCCTCGGCGTGCCACACGCGGTCGCCGTCGCTTCGGGCACCGAGGCGCTGTGGCTCGCACTTCGTGCGCTGAATGTTGGCCCCGGCGACGACGTGATCGCCGTCTCGTTGACGGCGGTGGCGACCGTGGCCGCCATCGTCGAAACCGGTGCCCGCCCGGTGATGGTGGACGTTTGCGCCGACGACCTCACCCTCGACCCGGCGCGCTTCGCGGCGGCGATCTCCCCGCGCACCAAAGTCGTCATCCCGGTGCATCTCTACGGGCAGGCGGCGCGGCTCAAAGAAATTTGCGCGATTGCGGAGAAGGCGGGCCTGGCAGTGCTGGAAGATTGCGCGCAGGCGCACGGCGCGGCGTGCGAGGGCCGCGCCGTCGGCAGTTGGGGCCGCCTCGGCGCGTTCAGTTTCTACCCGACGAAGAACCTCGGCGCGATCGGCGACGGCGGCGCAGTCGTGACCAGCGACCCGTCATTAGCCGAACGTCTGCGCCTTCTGCGCGAGTACGGCTGGCGCGAGCGATACGTCAGCGCCATTCACGGCTGGAACAGCCGGCTCGACGAGTTGCAGGCTGCGATCTTGCGCGTCAAACTGCTGCACTTGACAGCGGACAACGGACGACGGACGGGGATCGCCGCCGAGTACACGCGCGCCCTCGCGGCGACGGACGTCATTCCGCCGCCGACGTTTGCCGACCGCACGACCGTCTATCATCAATACGTCGTGCGCCATCCGCAGCGCGACCCATTGCGTGAACTTCTCGCCGCGCGCGGCATCGGGACGGCAATCCACTACCCTGTGCCAATCCACCTGCAGGACGCCTATAGACACTTCGGTGCGGGGCCCGGGTCGCTGCCGGTGACGGAAAGAGCGACTGCTGAATTGATCTCACTGCCGATTTATCCTGAGTTAAGTGAGAGGGAAGTGAAGGAGGTGTGTGAGGCCTGTCAGAGCGCGGTGGCAGAACTGGCGGGCTGGCCAGAGAATTGACCTGCAAGGCGACCCGTAATACTTGCGTACTCAATTTGAAGAACACTTGATAGGTCAGTCGGTCAATAACACGAGTCCCTGGTCTTTCAGTCTTTCTATGTTCCGGCACGCGCAAAGTCAACGCCCACTTTACAAAGCGCTGGCCGGAAAGCAGGCAGGCAACGTTGCGCTGGCGCACCTTCAAAAATATCTTTCCGTTTTCCTGCGCGACCATTTGAAATTACAATTTTCGAAAAAGAAAACGGATATTCCCCCTGAAATTCTGGCGCACTATATCGCCAGTTCGTTTATTTCCATGCTCACTTGGTGGCTCGATAACGACCCACCCTATTCTGCGGAACAGATGAATGATTTTTATCGGCAATTGGTACAGCCTGGTATTGAAGCCATTCTCTAAAGATCATCTGGCTTGAGATGCGTAGCGCAGGTTATGCAGGTATCCCATGTCAGATCCACCTTCTTTTGCAATGATTCTGCGTAGTCTTTCTTGTAGCATTTATGGGCGGCCCAAGTTACGGTCGGCGGGGGGATCGCTCCCCCCGCCGCCGCTTCAGAACCGGACGTGACGCGGCAGAGCAAAGCGCAGAGTAGTGAGGTACAATGTCGGGAAACATCATGCCTGACGATAAGCGTTGGACAGTACGCGACCGGCACGGAAATGATGTCTATCTCACTCAAGAGCGATGGAAACACATCATGGAGCCGATCAACCACCCGGAAATGACCGACTACGAGGAGGAACTGAGGCAGACTGTTCAGCAAGGAACTCGCAAGCAGGACCCTCTCAACCCGCATAAGTATCGATACATGAAAGCCTTCGACGATCTTCCGAAAGACAATACTCACATTATCGCCATCGCGCTGTTCAGTTTCAGAGAAAACGAAGCCGGCGAGCCGGAGCCCAACAACTACATTGTGACCGCCTATCAGAAAGAGATAGGTTGAGAATGATGAACAAGCCCATAATCAATTACGACGAGCTAAGTGATACCTTGTACGTTTCATTCGAGCCGGGCGAAAAAGCGACCGGCATCGAACTGAATGACCACATCCTTCTGCGTATTGACAAGGAACGGCGCAAGGCCGTCGGCATCACGTTCCTCGATTACTCACTGTTAGCCCAAAAGGCCGACTTCGGGCCGCGAAGCTTTCCCCTGACAGGTCTTGCTGATTTGTCCAGCGAACTGCGAGAAATCGCCGTTGATATTTTGCTGAGACCGCCTGTAAACGCCATCCTGACGCTTTCGACCTATACCCCTTCCATCTCGGAAGCCATACCGATTACGTCATTGCATTCGGTTCCCATGAGCGTGGCGGGCTGAAGACCGATATCTGGCTCAACAAGAGAAACAAAAGCGCGGATCGACTCATCTGAGCCGATCCGCGCAGTTCATTCATCCGCTCTCCCCTCTCCCGCCGGGAGAGGGGTCGGGAGTGAGGGAAGAACTACGCATTCAGAAAGTCGTCCAAATCCTTCTTCGTGAAATTGAACGACTTGCCGATCTTCTTGGCCTTCAACTGCCCTTCGTTGACGGCGGCGACCACGTCCTCTTCGGCGACTTTGAGATACTCGGCGGCCTCGGCCACACTCATGCGCTGGCTGGCCGCGCCCGCCGCCGCGCCCGCGCCAGCGGCCTGAGCCGGCTGGGCCGGCTGTTGAGCCGGTTGCTGCATCCCGCCCTGCAAAGCCTGCCCCATCAAGTTGCCGATGCCCATGCCCGCGCCGATGCCGGCGGTCAGGCCCGCGCCGCCGCTCGGATTGTTTGCCGCGTCGCGCATCGCGTCGGCGGCTTGCAGTTGGGTGTAAAGCCCCACGCCCTCGGCCGAGATCAGGCCGCGGTCGCGCAGAATCTCCATCGCGTTTTGTGCCGGGGACAGGCCTTGAATGTAGAAATTCTTCAGCGTCAGGCCGATGGCTTTGAAGTCATCCTGCGCTTTGGCCCGCGCTCCGGCGGCGAACTCGTCGCGCAGGCTCGACAGGCGGGCCATGAAGTTCGCGCTCAGGGCCACAGCCTGCTCGCCGAGCAAGTCGGCGAATTTCGAGATCAGGACTGAACGCAGTCGCTCCTGAATGTCGGCGGTTGAAAAACGACCCTGCTGTCCGACGATTTGTGAGACGAACTGCTGTGGATTGGAAATGTTGAAACCGTACGTCCCGAAGCCGGTGAGCACCGACCAGCCCACACCCACGCCCGGCGTCTGAACCGGGATCGGATCGGCTGTGCCCCACTTCTGATCGGGAAACTCGCGTATCGAGACAAAGTAGACTTCGGCGGTGAACGGCGTACGATCGTTGAACGCCTTGCCAATCAAGTCCACAATGTACGGAATGTTGGCGGTGGTGATGGTGTGGCGGCCAGCCTGGAACGTGTCGAGCGCCTGCCCATCGCGGAAGAATACTGCCGCCTGCGACTCGCGCACGATCACCTGCGTGCCGACACGAAAATCGCCCGACCCCGTCTCCGGGAATTTGTGGACGAGTTCATTTCGCATCTCGTCCGGGTATTCTACGACGTCGAAGATTCTAGCCATGATGAGTTCTCCTCTCAGCCAGATGCCATTAGCCCCTCGTCAAAACTTCCGTCCGGTGCTCGAACGCCGTATTGCACTGAGCGGCGATGGTCGTCAAGTTGCGGATGGCCGCCGGCAGGCCATCGGTCTCGAGCGAAGCCTCAAGGTTGTCAATCGCCGCCGTGACCTTGCCGACATTGTCGAGCAGAGCGTTGTCATACTCGTACAACTTCGCCAGATCGTCTTCCTTGACCTTGACCGCGTCGAAGAAGCCGGAATAGCCGTAGGAGGCGGTCTTCATCTGATCAACGAAAGTGCGGAGTTTCAGGGCCGCACCCTCGAGATTGTCCAGCAGATCAATCTTGCCCGCGCTGACCAGATCGTTTTGAATCTGTGAAATACGCGCCCACTGCTCTTCGTACCGGCGAGCGATTTCCTGGCGGAGCAACTTGTCAGCCGCGCGGCGGTTCTCTTTTTCCTGATAACCGCTGAAGCCCGGTATCTTGCTCACCAGTTTTTCGACAATATTTTGTTCGCCTGTAACTTTGCTGAATAGATCGCTCATTAGCCCATCTCCTTTGTGAACAAATAGTGTGCCGCGAGAAGTCAACTCACGAGCGCAATATTCATCGCCCGCCAAGCGTCTCGATCAGTTCTTCGTCCGTCATCCTTGCCATGTAACTAGAGCAACCTCAGGGCAGAAAATACTCCGTCCCACAATACCCGCACCGTACTACTCCCTTACCGGCTAATTGTACCTCACCCCCGCAATGTTTGCACCTCGTCAAGTTACGCAGTTGCGACGCCTCAGCCGAGTAAAGAATCCCCTCGTCCCAATTCACGTATCCGCTGAAGATGCCCATCCCCACCAGATCGTGGACCCACTGCT
>JACQED010000186.1 GCA_016200785.1 Chloroflexota bacterium | reverse complement strand
TCTGGCGGCGCGTGGACGCACGTGGTTTCTAGGCGCGGGTCAACTGCGCGTGCGAACTGTGTGTACTCGACCAGCCCCACCGGCTTGCACGCAAACGGCGGCAATCCCTTGCGCTGCCGCGCCTGTTGCACCCGGCACTCCACCATCCGGAAGCGGAGAATATCTTTGCCCGCCCGCTCGGCGGCCTGCCGGTTGATTGTTGCGTACAGCCGATAGTCCAGCGCCTTCTCGAGCGCGTCTAGCCCGCCGCCTTCCCCGATGTCGAAGGCCTGCATGATGCGCCGCGCCTCGGCCGGCGAGAAACAGGCCCATGACCGTGTATCGAGTTCGATCGCCGTTTCCATGCCGAACCTTTCCTCGGCGGCGAGGAACCAACAGCCGTCATGCGCCAGCCAATTCCTGGCGTGGACTTCGACGAGTTTGATCAAGTCTTCGCGCGACAGGTCTTCGAGTCTCACACCTTTTCTCCGAGGCGCGCGGCAATGACCGCCTGCCCCAACGCAATCCCGCCATCGTTTGGCGGCACGAGGCGATGGGTGAGGACTTCAAATCCCGCGCCGCGTAACAGCCCCAATGTTTTTCCGAGCAAGGTCATGTTCTGGAACACGCCGCCGCTCAGCGCCACTTCATTCATCCCCCGCTGCTCCCGCAACAGAAGACACACGCCGCGGATCATCGCCGCGACTCCGTTGCAGTGCGCCTCGCCGGGACTCGCGCCGAATTCAATCGTCGCGCCCTCGGCAATGGTGCCGGGCGCGAGCGAATCGAAATAGAACTGGATTGACTCGGCGGTAGCGTCGGAGAGCGCGCCGATGACAACCTTGATCCGCGCAATGCGGCGGGCGTTCGCCTCGCGCGCGTGTTGAAGCGCGTGGGCAAACAGATCTTCGGTGAGACCGCTTTCGTGCATGGAGTCGCCTCACCGATGATCTTGATACGTTTTGGGAGATTTCGGAACTGATGGAATGCACTGGCGCGGGAGACGAAAATCATCGCCTCCGCCGGGGAAAGGGAATCCGGGGGCGCTACACCTCTGTGTTTTTCAGTAGATCGAGGACGGCCTCGACCGCGGCCGGCACGGCGGCGGCGACGGTGGGCGTGAGTTGCTCGTCGAAATCGTACAGCCGCTCGGCCTCCACGCCCACAACCATTACCGTCTCCGGCAGGTGCGCGCCCATGCTCTGCCCAAGTTTCAGCGCAGTCTGCAGAGACGCGTCGTGCGCCGAGGTCGTGTGAACGCTGGAGAAGTCGGGCAGGTCGTCGAGCCGCAAGCGGCTCACCGTGCCGACCGGCCCCCCGGCGGTGACGGCGTCGATCAGGATGGCGCGGTCGTAGCCGACGAGACGTTCCATCAAGCTCAGGCCGCCCCCGGCGTGGTAGTCTACTTCGACGCTCGCGTCTCGAATCTGTCGAGCGACGATCTCGGCCACGCGCCAACCGACGCCGTCATCGCCAAGTATCGGATTGCCGAGTCCCAGAACGAGAGTCTTCACGGAACGGTGTAGCTGATCGACCAGGATACGTCGGTCGCATCGCCGCCGACGGCTTCGAACGTGACCGGGAATTCGTCGCTGGCGCCGGTGCTGTTGCCCGAAAGCGAAGCCGGGTTGCCCGGTTTGGCTTCGGCGCTGGTCACTGTGCCATCCGGGGCCTTGACCGACACGCGAACTGTGCCGCTGCCGACGGTGACGGTGACGTCGACCGGGATAGCGTCGGTCACGTGGACGTTGTCGGCCTTGATCTTCTTGGTGTATGTCCCCGACAGTTTTGAGAACGTGCCATCGCACGTCCCATTGTTTCCAGTGCGTTGGCAGGATTCGCCGCCGCCGATGGCCGAGCCGCTCGTCCCCTCGCAAGCGAGTGCGGCCACGATCAAAGCAACCACAGCCAACAAGATTGATTTCCGCATCATTTTCTCTCCCTTTGGGCGGGCCGAAGATGTGATCGCCGTGCCCCGCCTCATTCAATATACCATGAAAAAAGGGGCAGCTTGAACCGCGCGAAGGACGCGAAGAAAACCCGAAGGAAACAATGGGCGAACAGAAATCGAGGCTTAAGCCGGCGAGCGCTCCGCAGCTGGCTAGAGGCTCGACTCTGAGGTACATGCTACCGACAGATTTCGCTAGACTCTCGTCGCCGCCAACTGAAGGCGCGCGGCGTGCAGTCGCTCTCCCACGGCCTTGGCGATTTGGCGCATCAGCAGGTAACCCAGCCGGCAATCCACTTCGGAGAGCGCGCGTAGGGCTGCGCCTTCCATTTTCAGAACACGGCACGGCCCGGAGGCCGTGGCCGTGGCCGTGAGTATGTGCGGCTCGATCATCGCCGAGAGGCCGAATGGCTCGCCGGGGTTGATCTCGCCCACCAGGATGTCCGGCCTGAGCTGGTCGCCGTTTTCAACGTGCGGCCTGAAGAACAGGTCTACACTGCCTTCCAGAAGCAGATAGAGCGCATCGGCGACCTGCCCTTCCTCGAAGAACACGGTCCCGCCGTCGCAGGCGGCTTCCTCGCTGATCATCGCGACGGCTTTCTTCTGATTTTCGTCGGTGAAGGCGAAGAACGGTGAACGTCGCAGAAGTTCTGGTGAAACCATGTCGTTCTCTCCTCAGCAATACTGCTTCAACACCTTCACCGGCTCGCCCTTCACGTCGCGGATGGTGACTTCCAAGGGCATCTGGCCGGGGAGCGAATGGGTGGCACAGCCGAAGCACGGGTCGTAGGCGCGGAAGGCCATCTCCACGCGATTGAGCAGGCCTTCGGTGATCACCGTGCCATTGTGGATCAGCGTCTCGGCGGCTTTCTTGATGGACATGCTGATCGGCGCGTAGTTGTTCGTCGTGCCGACGATGAGATTCACCTTCGTGAGAACGCCCCGCTCGTCCGTCCAATAGTGATGCGTCAGCGTGCCGCGCGGCGCTTCGACGATCCCCACGCCCTCCGTCGGCTTCTCGGTCGGGAGCGCCCGGAAGTTGTCTGAAGTAATCTCCGGGTCGGTCGCCAAATCTACCCATCGCTCGGCGGCGTAGAGCAGTTCGATCAGCCGCGCCCAATGAGTCGCGAGGCGCTGATGAACGGGCTTGCCTCCCAGCGTGCTGTAGAAGCGCTCGTATTCTTCCTGGGCACGGGGAGTTGCCATGCCATCGGCGGCGTTGAGGCGCGAGAGCGGCGTGGCCGCGTATACGCCGGAGT
>JACQED010000185.1 GCA_016200785.1 Chloroflexota bacterium | reverse complement strand
CGCCTGCGGCCATCGTTGCCTCATCAAAGAGGGCCGGCGCGGCATCTGCAAGGTGCGCTTCAACGAAGGCGGCGTGCTGAAGGTGCCCTTCGGCTACGTCGGCGCGCTCCAATGTGACCCAACGGAGAAGAAACCGTTCTTCCACGTTTTGCCGGGCAGTGACACGCTCACTTTTGGAATGCTCGGATTTGATTTCCACTGTTCCTATTGCCAGAATTGGGTTACGTCGCAAACCCTCCGCGACAATACCGCCGGCGTCGAGCCGGCGCTGGTCTCGCCCGATGGGATGGTCGCGATGGCAAAGAAGCAGGGCGCGAGCCTCGTCGGGTCGTCGTACAACGAGCCGCTGATCACTTCCGAGTGGGCCGTGGCCGTGTTCAAAGAAGCGGTGCAGGCCGGGCTAAAGTGCGTCTACATCTCCAACGGCAATGCGACGCGTGAGACGCTCGAATACATCCGGCCCTACGTCGTCGGTTACAAGATCGATCTCAAATCTATGTCCGACAAGAACTACCGGCGACTCGGCGGCGTCTTGCAGAACACGCTCGACACGATCAAGTTAACGCACGAGATGGGCTTCTGGGTGGAGGTGGTCACGCTCACCATCCCCGGCTTCAACGACAGCAGCGAGGAATTGATGGCGGCGGCGGAGTATATCGCCTCGGTCTCGTGCGACATCCCGTGGCACGTGACCGCGTTCCACAAAGACTACAAGATGACCGACCCCGACAACACCTCGGTCGAGACGCTTCTGCGCGCCGCCGAGATCGGGCAGGAGGCCGGGCTGAAGTTTGTCTACGCCGGCAACTTGCCGGGGCAGGTCGGCGAGTATGAGAACACGGTCTGCCCGCAGTGCCGCGAACTGCTCATCGCGCGCTACGGCTACGTGATCCTGGGTTACCACATCACCGGCGATGGCCGCTGTCCGAAGTGCGGCACGGCGATACCGGGCATCTGGGCGAAGAACCCGGGCGACGTGCGAGTCGGCGGCTACGGCGACGTCTTCCGCCGCGTTCCGAAACTCGTCAATCGCTATCGTTGAGAGATAGTCAACGTGGAGAGGGAGGCCTGAGTGGCTGACGGAAACGGGCAGGTAAAGCTGTTGGTGACGTACGACGTGCACGAAGACAAGCAAGAGGAGTATTTTCAATTCGTCTTGGGCGAGTTCGTGCCAGCCGTGCAAAACATGGGATTGTTCATGACCGAAGTCTGGCACACGGCCTACGGCGATTACCCCATTCGCCTGGCAGGATTTGTTGCCGAAGACTACGAGGCGATGACGGGCATCCTCAACAACCCCGCCTTCCTCAAGCTCGAAGAGAAACTGCAGGAATACGTCCTCAATTACAAACGCAGGGTGGTGCCACTCAAGAACGGATTTCAGTGGTGAACGAAGAACCCCGTTTCTCGAAGAGAACGGGGTTCTTTTTTGCCGTGACTATCCTTTGGGCCTCTGGCTGTAAAGCAGAATGCCGGCGACGATGAGGATGACGCCGAGCACCACGCCCGCCGCTTGCCACTCGCCGAAGTACGGCCGCGTGAGCGGCGTGGCCGGGTGACTGCCGATGCCGAGCACATCGGCCAGCCCGGCGGCGTAGGCGAAGACGAGGCCGGTCGCCATCAGCCGCAGTCCGATGCCGTGGCGCAGGCGGCGCGGCGCTTCGGGGTGGCGCGTTGTATACATGTAAACGTACGCCCCCAAGGTCATGAACGTGATGCCGACCAGAGCGACGAAGATTTGAAAGATGCCGATGCCCGGCGTGATGTCGAGATTGATCAGGCTGGGAAAGATGCCGATGACGAAAACAAAAAAGCCGAAGACGATGATCGCCACGCCCGCGCGGGCGAGGCGTCCGAGATGAAACCCCTCGTCCCCGTTCGTGCCCGCAACCGCCCCGTCGTTCACCCGGGCAATCCTCGCCTCAACAAATCAAGCCAATTGACACCCAGCACCGCTTCGACATCTTTGGGCGCGAAGCCGCGCTGCGCCAAAGCCCGGCCCAACAGCGCCAGATCGTCCACCGTGTCGATCTCCGCCGGCGCCGATTCGGCGCCGAAACCGCCGTCAAAGTCCGATCCGATGCCGACGTGCGCGGCGCTGCCGGTGATCTGACACACGTAGTCAATCGCCGCCGTCACGTCGTTCAGCGTGACCGCGCGCTTGCCGTCGGACTTCGTCCAGCCGGTTTTCAAGAAGCGATTGCACGGCACGATGCCCATCACGCCGCCGCGCTCGGCCAGCGCGCGGATCTGCGCGTCGCTCAGGTTGCGCTCCGGGTTGCGCGGCTCAGCCAGCGCGCGCGGGTTGGAGTGCGAGGCCATCACCGTTCCGTCGAAGCGATCGAGCGCCTCGAAGAAACTCTCCTCGGACGTGTGAGTGAGATCGAGGATCAGGCCCAGGTCGCTCATCACCTCCAGCAGAGCCCGTCCGTCGTCGGTGAGCGGGCCGGGGTCACCCGTGCCGCCGGAGTAGCGTGTGCCGGCCCAGGCGAGGCCGACGATGCGCACGCCGCGCCCCATCCACTCCTCGGCCTCGCGCGGTTCACGGATTCCGTCGGCGCCTTCCATGAGCGGCACCAACCCAATGCGCCGATTGGCGATATTGAACGGGTCTTCCCATTCTTTCAACACGGCGTCGAGGTCGGCGCGCGTCCCGACGATCGCGAATTGTTGCCGCTCGTCTGCGAGGCGGTGGTAGTAATCGAGTTGTCCGGAATAGAGGCGGTGCGCTTCGGCGGGGTTTGAGTAGACCTGCGTCTCCCACTCGAAGCGGCTTCTGCGTTTAGGCTCAGCGAAGATCGCGCCGAAGACGATCGCCACCCGGCCGAGAAACCATTCGGGCAGGCCGAGCATGCATTGGCCGTTGCGCGCCGGCGTCTCGGAGCCGGCTTCGGCTTGCCGCGTGGCAAGCGCCGAGAGAAGATAGTTGCGGTTGAAGGTGAAAACGTTGTAAGCCAGGTCTTCGTGGGCGTCAACGATAATCATGCAGGAATAGTAACACAACAACGCCGGATGCGTCTACCCGCGCACCCGCGTT
>JACQED010000184.1 GCA_016200785.1 Chloroflexota bacterium | reverse complement strand
CATCCGGCAGTCCAAGCGCGCTGAGCGTCAAACGAGTCGGGCGGCCCGTCGCTTCATCCCAGCCGCGCACGCGACAGTAATCCTTCAACAGCATTTCAATGTCGGGAACGTAACCGGCCGCGCCGCCGTCGGCGTAAGGTTGCAAAAGGAGTTTAGGGAAAGGCGGAGATGAACTCGGCCCGCGTAGGCCGAGGCGGTTGTTGATGGCTCGCTTGAGATTCCACGCCCGCTCGCCGAGACGCATCAACTCGTCGAGCGAATAATCGTAGCCGGTGGCGGCGTTGAGCAGATCGCGCGTCGTCGCCGGCGGCACGTTGGCGAATTGGCACAGGACGAGGGCATTGCCCACCGTGCGCCAATTTTGATGACGCGCGACGCTCAGGGCTTTGCCTTCCACCTGTTGCCACTCGGAAGTTGCGATGCCGATCTCTTCAGCCGACTGGCCGAGGTCAACCATGAAGTAGTCGCTCTGATTGTGGCACGCGCCGCGCGGCGAAGTGGCGTACACCAGCGCCATGCCAACCGACTTGCGCGGATCGTGATAGGCGACTTCGAGGCCGTTGACTTGCACGGCCAGATCTTCGACGCCGAAGTGCCGGGCCAGGGCTCGCGATCCGTTCGCGGCCAGCGCGCCGAATCCCTCGCGCTGCGCGATCGAGTGAACGAGAGTCTCCGCGCCGCGCGGATCGCCCCAGCGCAGTTCGACGCCGGTATCGTCGCGCGTGGCGATGCCTTCTTCGTACATCAGATAGGCGAGGCCGACGATGTTGCTCGTGCTGATCGCATCCATTCCATAGGCGTCGCACAACTGGCCGAGGTGCGTGACCGCGCCGAGATCGGACACGAGCAGATTCGGCCCGAAGCCGACCAGCGTTTCGTACTCCGGGCCTTTGCTTTCGGGGCGGGCATAAGGCCCTTCGCCGATCGTCACTTTGCGCCCGCAGGCGATGACACAGGCGTGACAGGTCGAGACGCCGGTGAGAATCGTGTCGTGCATCGTCGCGCCGGACGTTTGGTCGGCAGCGGCGAAGATGCCCTGAGTGAAGTATCGCTTCGGCATCTCGCCGAGATACTCGAAGTAGTCCGAGCCGCTGGCCGATCCCATCTCGCGCAGAGCGGCGGTGAGCGGGTCGGCGCGCAGTTCGGTGTTGGCTTTGGATCGCAGTGGCTTGAATTCGGCCTCGCGCGAGTAAGGCAGCTTGCTCGTCCCGCGCACGGCGACGGCTTTGAGATTCTTCGACCCCATCACCGCGCCCATGCCGGTGCGCCCTGCCGCGCGCCCGTGATCGCACATGATCAGCGCAAACGGAATTTGCGACTCGCCTGCCGCCCCGATACACGCGACCCGCGCCAGTTTCTCGCCGAGTTCGTCTTTGATGCGAGTCTGTGTCTCGTAAGTGTCGGCCCGGCCCCACAGATGCGAGGCGTCGCGCAGTTCGGCGTGACCATCGCGAAGCCACAAGTAAACCGGCGACGGCGCGCGCCCGGTGACGAGTATTCCATCGCAGGCGGCAAAGCGCATTTCTGGCCCGAAGAATCCGCCGCAGTTTGACTCGCCCCACAGCCCGGTGGCGGGCGATTTGGCGCACACGGTGAAGCGCCCGACCGATGGGCCGCTCGTTCCGGTGAGCGGCCCGCCGATGAAGGTGAGAGGCGCGTCGGGGCCGAGTGGGTCGAGGCCCAGAGTCAAGTCGTCGTACAGCAGTCGCGCGGCCAGAGCCGAACCGCCGAGGTAGTCACGCAAAAGGGCCGGGTCGAGAGGCTGTTCCCCGATCCGGCCTGTGGTGAGGTCAACCGTGAGGAGGCGATTCCAGTTGCCGTTGTTGCTCATGGCGGGAGTTCCAGGAGGACGGACTCTAACCACAAAGGCTCGAAGGCACGAAGTTCACCAAGGCTTTCTTCGTGTCCTTCGAGTCTTTGAGGCTTGGTGGTGAACTCCCCGGACGGCGCACGAACTCATAACGCGAACTCGGACTCGACCAGTGTGCAAGTCTTGACGAATTCGAGGACGGTGGGGACGTTGCGCATGACAGTCACCATACTGCCTTTGACGGACAACTTGCGGGTGAGCATGGCCTGAATGGGCTCGAGTTCGCCTTTGATGATTCTGACGAACGAGGACAGCGGGGCCGTGAAGATGAAGGCTGGATTCTTCGCAGACGGATCGGGGATAGAAAATGCATCGCGGCATTTGCCGTGCCACAAATCCATATACATCGTGAACGGCGCGCTGAGGGCCGTGCTACCGGGGTCAGGCTCGACCACGAAGCAACAGTCGCCCTCCCAGTTTTTCGCTACTTCGGCATAGGCCGCGCTGGTGTTGAGTTTCTCCATCAGGGCTTTGGCCCATTCATCAGAGGGGAATTTGGTTGCCATACGGGTCTCCAGTGGCGTGTAGAAGCGCAGAGGAACTATACGCGGGAGGAGGGAGGTTGTCAACAGATTGAAATTGCACTGCGAGCGTTTCAGTCGTATCATACTGGCGCTGGTGCCGATCTGCTCGTCAACGACGCCGAATTGAAAATGCCGCCCGCGTCGATCACGTTCAAGCAGGCGCAGAAGGTGAAGGCTGGCAAGCCGAAACAGAAGGAGTTGTTGTAAAAGCCATCTGGCGTTCCATTTCGTTCGAAGGCACCATGAACGTAGACAGACAACCATGACCACTATCACGATTTCTCTTCCCGATGATCGCCTGCGAAAACTAAAAGAGATAGCCACGCGGTTCAGCGTTGCGCCCGAAGAATTGGTGCGCGCCAGCGTCGAAGAACTGCTCGCCCGCCCCGAAGAGGAATTTCGCCGAGCGTTGGAACATGTTCTGAATAAGAACGCCGAACTCTATCGGCGGCTGGCATAATGCGCTACCTCACTGTCAATGAATTGACGGAATGGCTTCGCGCCCATATCAAGCCGGCGCCGTAGGCAAAATCACGCCGTATTGGGCCGTCTGGTTTGGTTGGCTTCGCTCGTCTTGCAGATT
>JACQED010000183.1 GCA_016200785.1 Chloroflexota bacterium | reverse complement strand
CGGCGCGGCACGACCCGCCGCTGAGCCTGGCCCGTCTGCGGGCGCGCGGCGACCTGGTCGAACTGCGCCTGCCCGATCTGCGCTTCACCGACGAGGAAGCCTCTCAGTTCCTCAACGACAAACTGCGCCTCGGTCTTTCGCCGGCCGATTTGACCACGCTGCAAGCGCGCGCGGAAGGTTGGCCGGCGGGCCTGCTGCTGTTGGCCGGTTCACTCGACCGCATTGACTCCGCGGCCGAACGCAGTGCCTTCATCCATCACCAGGCCGACGCCGATCGTTACGTCTTCGGGTACATGGCCGAGGAGGTGCTGAAGCGCCAGGAGCCGGAGATGCGAACGTTCTTATTGGAGACCTCCATCCTGGCCGAACTCGCCCCTGCCCTCTGCCAGGCTGTGACAGGGCAGAGCGATGCCCAGAGCGTGCTGGAAGAAATTTATCGCCGCAACCTCTTCCTGGTAGCAGTTGAAAGTCCCTCCTCTGCCAGCCCGTCGCACTTGCCCCCTGCCTACCGCTACCACCACCTATTTGCCGAATTTCTGCGGGGGCGATTGGCCCAGGAGATGCCGGAACGTGTTAGCGAACTGCACCGCCGCGCCGCCGAAGCGGAGAGCGTTCCGGCGCGCGCCGTCGCCCATTACCTGGCAGCGAAACTTTGGGAGCCAGCGGCCGCGACCGTGGAAGAGGTGGGTGAGCAACTGGTCCGCGAAGGTTTACTGAACACTTTGCGTGGCTGGATCGAGGCCTTGCCGGTTCCTATCCGTGAGGCGCATCCCCGGCTGTTCTACTTTCTCGGTGTTTGTGCAATCCAGCGCGGCGGGCTGGAAGAGGCGACAGAGTTGCTGGAGCGCGCCCGGCGCGGCTTTGAAGCCACAGGCGATGCGGCGGGACAGGGTGAGTGTCTGTTCGAACTGGTGGATGTAGCGGCCCAGCAGCACGACTATGCGCGGCAGGCGGTGCTCATCCAACAGGCCCTCGCTTCTCCCCTTCCGCCTCACGGCCGGGTGCAAGTACTCAACGCTCGCGTCTGGCAGTCGCTTCATCAGGGTGATTTGAACCGGGCCGGCGCTGACGTAAGCCAGGCGATTCAAGTCGCCCTGGAGTCCGGAGACCCACGCGCGTTCGGCGTCCTGGCGGCTATCCTCCGGATGCCGCTCCCGCTTCTGCCCGGCGGCACGGAACGGTTCGAACGTTTCTGCCGCGAGGCGCTGGCTCGCTTTGGCGAGGGCGTGGGGCCGGTACAGGCAGGCGCTCATTCCCTGCTGGGATATGTCCACTTGATACGTGGCTGGCTGGATGAGGCGGTGCTGGAGGCGGAGCGGGCGCGCGCCATCAGCCAACAGTTGGGTGGCTCTGTTTTCCTTGACGCCGAAGTGGACGCGGTGCTCGCGTCTGCCTCTTTTATTCGTGGCGACTACGCGGCTACGGAGCGTGTCTGGGAAGCGCGCTTGCCCTGGTTCGAACAGACAGTCGCCATTCGGCCCTGGGCCGTCGCCGTTCTCTACATGGTTGGACGGGCGCAGTGGATGCAAGACCGCTTCGACGAGGCGCGACAAACTTATGCGCGGATGAGCGCCATCGTGAACCCAATGGAATTTCCTGACATCCGGGTGTCGCGGGCGCTGATGGGCGCGTTGCTGGAAATCAGCGACCGGCGCTACGCCGAGGCCGAGCGCACCCTGCGCCCGGCGGTTCCGGTCGAGCGGAGCATGTGCCACTGCATCGCCTTCGGCAGCGCCCGCGTTCTGCTGGCGTATCTTTACTTACAGCGGAACCGCCCACAGGACGCGCTGTCCGAACTTGCGCCGGTGCTGGCCGAGTGTGAGCGGAACGGAACGCCCGGCCTGATTCTTCAGGAAGGAGCGATCATGATCCCGCTGCTGCGCCTGGCAGTCGAGCGCGGTATCCATCCCGCTTTTGCCGCCTCCTTGCTCGACTCGCTGGGCGCGGGAGAACCCAGGCCGGTGCGCCTCCCCGACACCGGCGAGACGCTCACCCCGCGCGAAGTCGAAGTTCTTCGCCTGATCGCCGCTGGCGCAAGCAACCGCGACATCGCCGAGCGCCTCGTCATCAGTGAACGCACGGTCAAAGTCCACGTGACAAATCTTCTCGGCAAACTCCGAGTTTCCTCCCGCACGCAGGCCGCCGCCCGCGCCCGCGATCTGCGGCTCGTCTGAAAACGGACTTCCCCAAAGATAAGACCCCCTCCCAGCACAACTAAGACCTTCGTACGATGACTGCCCCGGCATATGGAGGCAGACTATGCTTGCATTGTGGCGGCACAGGATCGCCCCGTTGATGGACGAACTACGCGACACCGTTGCCAACTACCTTCTGAAACATCAGGTGTGCGTTCTCTCCACGAGCGGGACAGCAGGCGCATGGGCGATGCCAACGTGGTATCGGAGTCGCGGGTTGGAGGTGGAATGTCTCGTGCCCCGTTGGGCAGACGTGGCCTACTACCTGGAACAGAACCCGGAAGTCTTACTCGTCATCCACGATCCCCAGGCTGCCAGTTTGCGTTGGCTGCAATACCGGGGCGTCGCGCGCCTGATTGATTCGCCGGATTGGAGTAGTTTGCTGCCCGAACGAATGTCCATCGTTCGACCTGAGGAGAGATACGTCACGTTCCGCATCAAGCCGGAGCGAATCGACTTGATCGACGAAAGCCGGGGGTGGGGCGCGCGGGAAACACTGGATTTCTAGGACAAGGAGGTGTGCGCGAAAACTGAAACAGTGGATAGTCACTCAGCCAGCAGTCACAAAGTTGGATATGCGACAAGGAGAAAAGCCCCATGTCAACCCGCGAAGCGCAAAACAAAGACCTCGTCCGCAGTTTTGTGGAAGAGATCTTCAACAAATCGAATCTGGCCGTCCTCGACCAGTTCGTCACTGCCGACATTGCTGACCACAAGCCGCCCTTCCCTGGCCTTCCGCCCGGCATTGAAGGTAGCCGACAGGTCTTCGCCGCATTCCACGCCGCCTTCCCCGACGCGCGCGTCACGATCGAGGACATGGTCGCCGAAGGCGACAGGATTGTGTGGCGCTGGACTTTCAGCGGCACCAACCAGGGCAGCCTGATGGGAATGCCGCCGACCGGCAAGCCGGTGACGTTCACCGGGATCGACATCTTCCGCATGGCCGACGGCAAGATCGTGGAACGCTGGGCCAACGAAGACGATCTGGGCATGATGCAGCAACTGGGCATGGCGCCGCCGCCGGGGTAGAGACGTTCCGGCGGAACGTCTCTGATTTGAACGTCTCTGATTGGAACAAGGAGAATATCTCATGAAACTCAACACCTTTCTGCTCATCGCCGCCATCCTGTACGCCGTCTTCGGGCTGGGGGGGCTATTCGCCCCGGCGCTGCTCTACGGCCCGATGGGCATCACGCTGGACGCAGGCGGCCAACTCATGGCCCGCACGGGTTCAGCCGCCGTCGTTGGCCTGGCCGTGATGCTCTGGCTGGCGCGGAGCGTCGAGAACGCCGCGGCGGTGCGGGCGATCCTGCTCGGCAACGTCGTCTACATCGCCGTCGAGGTCGTCATCCTGCTGATCAACCTGATCTCCGGCGCCATGAGCACCGCCGGCTTGCCCGGGGTCATCGTTGACGCGCTGTTGGGCGTGGGCTTTGGCTACTATTACCTTCAGTCCGGGAAGCCGGCCACTGCCTAGAGCGCATTCCGTTTTGGCTTACGGCTCAGACCGACGTGGTCTCCGAGACCGCGTCGGTCCATTGATGCAGCGCAGACCTCGCGGGTCTTCGAGACCCGCGAGGTCTCAAGTCAAAGGAGATTCACCATGTTCGGCATAATCATCAGTCTCATCATCCTCGCTGCGCTCGTCGCGCTGTTTGCTTGGCTCGTGCGCCGGGCGTGGGGCGCGAAACGCGCCTGGCTCAAATGGCCCGGCGTCGCGCTGGCGGGATTCTTCACACTCGTGTTCGGCTTGGTGACAGCGGTCGGCGCGATCGGGACATATAGGCTCTTTGCGCCGCGCAGCGTGCCTGTGCCCTCAGTAACCGTCCAGGGCACGCCGGAACAGGTCGCGCGCGGCCAGCACCTGGCGGAGGTGCTGTGCGCCGCCTGCCATT
>JACQED010000088.1 GCA_016200785.1 Chloroflexota bacterium | reverse complement strand
GAGTGCGGGCAAAGGTCTTGCTTCGAGTTTCTTCGTGTCTTCGTGCCTCTGTGGTGAATCGGCACAGGTCAACTGCATAACTCCTGAGGTTGAAACGCGCCAACGCTCCAACGCTAATACTGTATCGTCACCGGCGTGCCGACGTCGGCCCAGTCATACAACGCTTGCGCTTCCCACGCGCCGAGGATCACGCAGCCGTACGACACCGGCGTTCCGAGCCAGCCCTCCCACAGCCGGCCGCCGCCCGGCAGGATCGGCAGGGCGTGGATACCGTTTTGCAATGAGCCGGCCCAGTAGATGCCCAGCCAGTTGGGCATCCA
This sequence comes from Chloroflexota bacterium, assembly GCA_016200785.1. Lineage (GTDB taxonomy): Bacteria > Chloroflexota > Anaerolineae > Anaerolineales > JACQED01 > JACQED01. The sequence goes on along the minus strand of JACQED010000088.1, from coordinate 3,773 downwards.
GATGTTCCACGTCGCGCCATAGGCGTTCGGAATCTTGACGAGCACGCTGTAGTTGCCGGGGCGCGTTTCTTTTCCACGCTCGCCGGTCGAGGCGACGAAGTTGTAAAGCAGTCCGCCGTCTTGATACGCGTAGAGGCGCTGTTCGGAGATATCAACGACGATTGATTTGCCTGCACCGGTGCCGCAGGCACAGGTGGACGCGCCGGAAGCGGCGGGCGCCGCGACGACGCCGGAGGATGCCTGCGCGCTCCCACCGGGGATCGTCAACCGTTGTCCGGTGTAGACCCAACTGTTGACGGTCAGGCCATTGGCCGAGGCTAATGTGGCCGTCGCGAGTCCGTTGCGCTGCGCGATCGACGACAGCGTGTCGCCGCCACGGACGACATATGACGATGCGGACACCGCAGCCGGCGCGGGGGCGCTGTTGGCGGAAGCCGCGATCGCGCCGCCGGGAATGACGAGACGCTGCCCGGCATACACCCAACTGTTCGCCGCCAGATTATTGGCGGCGGCAAGTGAAGCTGTCGTCACGCCGAAGCGCTGCGCGATGGAGGCCAGCGTATCGCCCCAGGCGATAGTGTACGAGCCTGGATTTGAGTAACTGACGGAAGGAGCGGGCGCAGTCGAGCCGTCAACCGGGATGACGAGGCGCTGACCGACGTAGACGTTGGTGCTCGTCAGCCCGTTGGCCTGCATGATCGCGGTCCACGAAACGCCGTACTTCAATCCGATCCGAAATAGATTCTCGCCCGGCTGAACGGTGTGGATGACATTGTCGGCGGGCGGCGAGGCGAGAGTAGGATGAAAGGTGACAACGCTCAACAGGATGGCAAGCAAAACGGCGAGAGGGAGAGTCCGAGTCATTTTGTGTTTCTCCGGGAGAAGGACCAAGTGCCGTCGGCCAAAAAACGTCTGAAGGGATTGTAGCAAGAAACGTGCCCGCGCGCTAATCCAGAGAGGCACGAAGTCCGAAAACCCGCCAAGACGGCCTCGGCGGATTTGACTTCTGCCTGAAAAGGTATACACTCAGCCGCTAACGGAGGCCGCCATGAACCTGCTCGCCAACCCGTCATTTGAGGAAGGCTACTACCACTGGAAGAACATTCCCGAACTCGCCGTACCGAACAAATGGGATTTCTGGTGTGCCGAGCAAAATACGCCGAGGGTCGAACGGCAGGACGATCCGTGGTTGAGACCCGAGACGGTCATCTGGGACAAGCCGCACGCGCCGGCGGAAGAAGCCGCCCTGTTCTGGCTGGACGGCACGTACATTCTCAAAATCTTCAAAGGTTGGGGGCCGACTTGGGCCAAGTTGTCTCAGACCGTGAACCTGCCGGCGGGCCGCTATGTATTCACGGCCCCGGTGTATTCCGACGCCGTGGCCGATTATTCCAAAGAAGGCAAGAAAATCTTGGCGCCCGATCCGATTTCGCAGGAAGTCAGACTGACGGCCGGGGACGCCGACACCGGATGGATCGCGCCGAAGTTCGGCCAATACACTCATCACCAGTTGGCCTTCGACGCGCCAGGTGCCGAAGGGGTCACCGTCGCCGTCGAAGTGCGCGGCCGCTGGGGCCTGCGCAACAACGGCTTCTTCCTCGACGCGCTTTCGCTCGATCCGGCCGGTAGCGCGCCGACACCGACTCCACCTGTCCAGCCCTCACCTAAGAGTCACGGCCCCGCGCCCGAGCCGAGTGGCCCGCCCGCTTGGGAAACGCTCGACGATCAACAGCGCTGGGAGGTCGTCCGCGAACTTGCGCGACGGGCCGGGCTGGTGAGTTGATGTGTTTCGCAGATGTCCTGTGGTTGGAAACAAAAACACCGCCCCGGTTCGCGCCGGGGCGGTGTTGTGTCTTGCTCCCTCTCCCTTTGGGAGTGGCGACGTGAAGGCGATCAAGACCCACAACCCGTTGACGGTTTTGCGTCTTGCTCCCTCTCCCTTTGGGAGAGGGCCGGGGTGACCGCCTGACTCCCTCTCCCCGTGGGAGAGGGCCGGGGTGAGGGCCTAATAAACCGGCACCTCCGGATCCACCTCGCGCGCCCAGGCGTTGATCCCACCCTTGAGATTCTTGATCTTGCGGAAGCCCGCGCCTCTTAGCAAATCCAATGCTTTGGCAGAGCGCATACCCGTCCGGCAGAAGAGCACCATCTCGTCCGCGCTGTCGAACTCATTCATCCGCGCGGCAAATTCACCGAGCGGAAACACCTCGGCGTTTTCGAGACGCGAGATCTCAACCTCATACGGCTCGCGAACGTCAATCAGGCGGACGTGATTTCCTTGAGCCATCCGCGCCGCAAGGTCCCTCGGCGTGATGTCCCACCCCTCGCCCGCGCTCCCCTCGTCCGGTTGATCGTGCCCCGGCACGCCGCAGAAGGCCTCGTAGTCAATCAACTCCGTGACCGTCGGGTGTTCCGAACAGACCAGACACTTTGGGTTCTTGCGGAGTTTCACTTCCTCGAACGTCATTTGCAGCGCGTCGTACAACATCAGCCGGCCGACGAGCGTGTTGCCGAGGCCGAGGATCAACTTGATCGCCTCGGTCGCCTGAATCGTGCCGATGGTGCCGGGCAGGATGCCCAGCACGCCGCCCTCGGCGCACGACGGCACGAGGCCCGGCGGCGGCGGCTCCGGGAACAGACAGCGATAGCACGGCCCCTCTTTGGCGTAGAACACGCTGGCCTGCCCCTCGAAGCGGAAGATCGATCCGTATACGTTCGGCTTGCCCAGAAGAACGCACACATCGTTGACGAGGTAACGTGTCGGGAAGTTGTCCGTCCCGTCTATGATGATGTCGTAAGGCCGGGCAATGTCCATCGCGTTCGCCGAAGTGAAAGCCTCGTTGTACGTGACGACCTCGATGTCGGGGTTGATGTCGAGCATCCGCGCTTTGGCCGATTCGACTTTGAGCGTCCCGACGCTGGCCGTGCCGTGAATCACCTGCCGGTGCAGATTGGTGTGATCCACCACGTCGTAATCCACCACGCCGATGCGCCCGATGCCGGCGGCGGCCAGATACATCGCCAGCGGCGATCCGAGGCCGCCGGTGCCGACCAGCAGCACCGAGGCCGCTTTGAGTTTCTTCTGCCCGGCCAGCCCCACCTCCGGCATGATCAGGTGACGGCTGTAGCGGCGAATCTCCTCGTGCGAAAGTTCCATCGCTTCGGGCGAGACACGCCCCAGTGTGATGCTCATCTCAAATCTCCAATCTCTAACCCCCCGCGATGCTCGGCACGATCATCAACCGATCCGTCTCGGCCAGCGGCGTGTCGGCTCCCTTAAGTTCGCGAATGTCCGCCTGGTTGAGATAGATATTCACGAAACTGCGAAGGTCGCCGTTGTCGCCGTATAAGTGTTGACGCAGTTTGGGGTAGCGTCCGGTGAGATCGCCGAGCGCCGCGCCCACGGTCGCGCCGGCAACGGGCACTTCGGTCTGCCCTTCGGTGTACGGACGCAGAGGGGTGGGGATGCGAATGGTTGGCATAGATGCTCCTTGAAGTCTGAAAAATCCCGCCACGAATTTCACGAATTGCACGAAGGGCTTAACTACAAAAAGCCCATTTCACCGCTGAGATCGCGGAGAACGCTGAGAAATTCCGCAGGAAACTCCGCGCACTCTGCGTGCTCCGCGGTAAATGTCCCGTTGTTCCAGCCGAGCCACGAAGGAAACGGGCTCTCGTGAAATTCGCGCAATTCGTGGCAAAGATTTCACCCGCTTAAAACCGCCTCCTCAGAGAAGACGGACCGATCCTCGGCCAACAGCCACGAGCGCGAG
>JACQED010000197.1 GCA_016200785.1 Chloroflexota bacterium | reverse complement strand
GCCTGTTCCTTCGTCCGGGAGTAAGCGAGAGATGGGCAGGATACTCAGGGCTGTGGCTCGGCTTTTGGCGTTATTCTTCGCCGCCCTCTTCATTGCAGTGGGCCCGCTGACGCTGGTTCTGTTCAACATCGGTTGGCAGATGTTCGATCCGGCGCTGTACAAGCGCGCGCTGGCCGAACAACACATCTACGAGAGACTGCCGGGGCTGGCGGCCGATCAGGCGGTGGCGCAATTGAGCCACATCGGGCCGGACATCGAGCGGATGCAGGCCACGCCCGAGTTGCAGAGATGCGTCCAGCAAGCGTTGGACCCGGCGGCGTTTGAGGAAATTGCCGGCTTCAAGCGCGAGCCGACTGCGGCCGAGAATGACTTGATGAGGCCGTGCTTCGACAAGTATCTGCCGCCGCAGGGCGACGGTGGCGGCGGCCCGCCGGACTTCGCCAAGTCGCTCACCCCGGAGCAGTTGAAGGCGCTGTTGCCCATCCTGATCCCGGCTTCCTGGCTGCAAACCCAGACCGAGAGCGCAATCGATCAGGTCTTCGCCTCGCTGGATTCAGACAAGCCAGAGCTGTCCATCTTGATTTCATTTGCGGACTTGAAGAGGCACTTGGCCGCTGGAGCAGCAGTAGACGCCTTCCGCTACGTGGTCTACTCCGAGCCACCCTGCACCGCCGAGCAACTTGCGGCCCTAGCCGTCCCGCTCACAAATCTGCCGCCCTGCCGACCACCGGAGGAAGTGCTCACCGCCATAATCTCGCAGAATCAAAATACCCTGAGCGAGGCCATCGCCAAAATTCCCGACGAAACCGATCTGATTCAAATGGCGAAGGGCAGAGGCGACACGCCGGAGGCGGCGTCCCCGCGTCAGGAGGGCGACAACGGGCCGCTGGGCAACAATCCGCGCGAAGTCCTGCGGAACGTCCGTCGGGGTCTGCGCCTCAGCCCATTGCTTCCGGCCGGACTCATCCTGTTGATCGCCCTGTTCGGCGTGCGCTCGCTCAAGGGCTGGCTGGTCTGGTGGGGCATTCCGTTACTGATCGTCGGCCTCATCGGCGTGGCGCTGGCTGTGGCGATTTTGCCGGCGATGAACTGGGCGTTCGCGACGTACGCCGCCGACAGGATCCCTCCCACCTGGTCACCCGGTCTGTTGCAAACGGGTCTGGGAATGGCGCGGCAGATTGTGGGAACTCTCGCAAGGTGGATCGGAAGCGAAGCCGGGGCAATGGGTGTGATCGGGCTGGCGATGGTTGTCATTTCGGTTGTCGTCAAGCCGCGACCCACGAGCAGCGAGGCCCCTCGCTCGGAGCGAAGAACATGACTACCTCGATCTTGATCCTGGGCGGCTACGGTTACGCAGGCCGATTGCTGGCCCGCCATCTGCTCGCAGAATCCGATGCGGGGCTGGTGCTGGCCGGGCGCAACGCGGAGAAGGCGCAGTCGCTCACCGCACAACTCAACGCCGAATTCGCCGGGGATCGCGTGGCAGGCATTCGCGCCGATGCCGCCGACTCGGAAAGCCTCCGGCGCGCGTTCTGTGGAATTGACCTCGTCCTGGTGGCCGCGACCACCGTGCAACACACCGAGCGAGTGGCGCGCGCCGCTTTGGAAGCCGGGATTGACTATCTCGACATTCAATACTCGCCGAAGAGAGTTCCCGTGCTCCAATCTCTGGCCGATGAAATCTGCCGGGCCGGACGATGCTTCATCACCGAGGCCGGCTTTCATCCGGGGCTGCCGGCGGCCATGGTGCGCTACGTCGCGCCGCATTTCTCGCACCTTGACACCGCCATCGTGGGAAGCGTTCTCAACCCCGAAGGCGGCCTGCCGTCGGCCGAAAGCGTGGACGAATTGATCGAGGCCTTCAAAGACTACCAGGGCCAGGTCTTCAAAGACGGGCGCTGGCAGACCGCCGGGTCGTTCGACGTGCGCGCGATCGACTTCGGCGCAGAGTTTGGCCGGCGCAGTTGTTACTCGATGTTCCTCGAGGAGATGCGCTCCCTGCCCGACACCTACCCATCGCTCAATACCACCGGCTTCTATGTTGCCGGGTTCAACTGGTTTGTGGATTACCTGCTTACGCCCGTCATCATGCTGTCATTGAAACTGTGGCCGGAGCGTGCGGTGAGACCGATGGGCAGACTGCTGGTCTGGGGGACGCAGAAGTTCGCCTCGCCGCCCTACGGCGTTTTGCTCAAAATAGAAGCCACCGGCGAGAAAGACGGCAAACCCCTGAAGGTGGAAGCCTCGGCCTTCCATTCCGACGGCTACGAATTCACCGCCATCCCAGTCGTCGCCTGCCTGCTACAATACCTCGACGGCTCGATCAAACGCCCCGGGTTGTGGATGATGGGGCATCTGGTTGACCCGGCGCGTTTGTTCGGCGATATGGAGCGGATGGGGATCACCGTCGCGACGAAGGTTGTACATTGAAGGGCCTCTGGCGGCTGAAGACGAGCTTTGAGTCCAAGTGAAAAAACTTTGGCTGCTGGCCTTTCGCAATCTTTGGGCGCGCAAAACCCGCACGCTCGTCACGGCTTCCGGCATCTTGCTGGGCGTGGCGGCGATGCTGGCGGTGAGCGTGATGGGCTCGTCTACCACGCAATCCCTCAAAGACTTCTTCGCGCAGTCGTCGGGGCGGGCGCATTTGACGATCGCCGATTCCGGCAGTTCGGGCGAAGGGTTTCCGCAGCGGGCCTTGCGCCGCGCGCGGTCGTTTGCCGGGGTGGCCACGGCCGCCGGCCTGACGAATAACCGCGCCGTGCTGCTGGCGGAAGACAAAGAGGTGGCTATCGTCGTCGTCGGCATTGACCCGGCGGTTGATCGGCGGGTGCGGACGTATACCATGGCGAGCGGGCAATTCCTGTCGCCGCGCGAGCGGACGCACACCATTCTGCTCGTCGCCCGTTTCGCCGCCGACCATGGCATCGGGCTGGACGACACGATCACGGTCACGCTCGCCGACGGGGCTGCCGCTGAATTTGTGGTGAAGGGCCTGCTGGCCGACGAAGGCGCAGCCCGCACGAACGGCGGCAGTGTCGGGTTCGTCACTCTCGACGTGGCGGAAGCGGTGTTCGCGCGCGGTAACCGCCTCGACCAGATCGATCTGGTGGCCCAACCGGCCATCGCCGACTCGGCGGCGCGGCTGAACGAATTGAAGGACAAATTGCAATCCATGCTCGGCGACAAATATGTGGTGTCATTTCCGGCGGCGACGGGCGAATCGGTTTCGCAAGCGTTGAGCGGCTTGAACATCGGGCTGGGGATTTTCAGCGCCATCGCGCTGTTCGTGGGCATGCTGCTGATCTACAACACGTTTGCGATGACGGTCGCCGAACGCACGCGCGAGATCGGGATGATGCGGACGTTGGGCGCGACGCGGCGGCAGGTGCTGCTGTTGACGCTGGGCGAGGCCGGATTTCTGGGGGTGATCGGCACGGCGTTGGGACTCGGCGGCGGGCTGTTGCTCTCGATCCCGCTCATCCGGCTCATGGGCAGCATGATGGGCTTGCCGATGGAATCGTTTGCGATTCCGCCCGGCGGGCTGTTCCAGGCCGCCGCCGTCGGCCTGATCACTACCCTCGTCGCCGCGTTTATCCCGGCGTGGCACGCCAGCCGCATTTCGCCGACGGAAGCGATGCGGGCGCGGGCCGGGGGCCGCGAGCGTTTCTTGATGCGGCACGGCTGGAAGTTCGGGCTGGCATTGCTGGCACTCGCGGCGCTGGACGGCGCGGGGCTTCTGCCGTTGGGTGAAGGCGCCTCATTCTTCGTGCTGACTTTTCTCGGCGCGATTCTACTGATGCCAAACATCATCCTGCTGCTGGAACGCGCCGGGCGCAGGGCCATCGCCGTCCTGTACGGGCCGATGGGGCAACTCGGCAGCCGCAACCTGGCGCGGGCCAAAGGCCGCACCAGCCTGACGGTCGGCGTGATGATGATCGGCGTGGTGATGAACGTCGCCATCGGCGCGATGAGCGTGAGCTTCAAAGTGAGCATGAACAATTGGATCAACGCGGCGATCGGCGGCGACTTCATCGTCTCGTCGGCGGAGCCGATGCGCGCCGACGTGGGGCGCGAACTGCTGACGGTGGACGGGGTGGCGGCGATGACGCCGCAGCGGCTGCTTCAGCAAACCGTCGTCGGCGTCGCCAACGAGAGCGGCTACACAAAGCAGAATCTTTCCGTGGGCCTGCTCGGCATTGATCCCGCGACGTATTACGACGTCAGTTCGTTTCAATTCGGCGGCGGCGAAGACGCGGCGGCGGCGATGGCCGAGTTGGCGCGGGGCAATGCGGTGCTGATTTCGACTGCCCTGCGCGACCGCTGGCAGGCCCGCCCCGGCGACACGGTGCGTCTCCGCACCTCGCGCGGCGAACTCGACTTTCGCATCGCCGGAACGGTGGTCAGCTTTTGGCAAGGCGGTCAAGTCATATTAACTACACGGCGCGACCTCGAAAAATATTTTGGCGATACCCGCGTCACATTCTTCCTCCTGAAGATGAAGCCGGGCCAGTCCAGCGCCACGGTGGAAGCGCGTTTGGAAGAGGCGCTGAAGCACAAGAAGCAATTGGACGTCGTTTCCGGCGACGAGTTTCGCCAGAGTTTCGCCACGCAGATATTGCAGTTTTTTGCGCTGTTCGACGCGATGGTGTGGATCGCGGTGATCGTCGGCACGCTCGGCGTGATCAACACCATGACGATGAACATTCTGGAGCGCGTGCGCGAGATCGGCACGCTGCGCAGCCTCGGCCTGAGCCGGCGGCAGCTGGCGCAGTTGGTGTTGGCCGAAGCGGGCGCGATGGGCGCGCTCGGCGCGGTGTTCGGCGCTGCTGTCGCCTTGCCGGTCTCGACGGTGATGGTGACGGGCATGGCGCAGGGCAGCGGGTTTCAGATGAGCTACGTTTTTCCGCGCGAGGCCTTCGTCACCGGAATGATCATCGCGCTGATCGTGTCGCAGGTGGCCGCGCTGTACCCCACCTGGCGCGCCGGGCGCATCAACGTGATCGAAGCGATTCGGAGCGAGTAAGGATCAACTTGAGCCAACTGAAAATGCCCCTATTTGAAGAGCGGGCCTTGTCTTTGGCCGGAATTGGGCTTAGACTCCGGGCAGTGCCGCCGCAGACCGCCGTTCCGCTTATAATCCGGCGGCCTCGGAAGATTATGCGGAATTACATCCGCATAAAACGCCGGGGGGACAAGGAATGCCGATTCGCTGAGTCTCGAGTTGGGCGGCTATTTACGAGGCCCACCTT
>JACQED010000199.1 GCA_016200785.1 Chloroflexota bacterium | reverse complement strand
TGCGATCTGATCGTGACGGTGGGCTTCTTGCTCGGCGACGCGACCAAAGCCGCGGCTGAGGCGAACCCGACACAGAAGTTCCAGATTCTCGACTTCCCCTCGCTGGCGGCGACTGACAACGTCTGGGGCCAGGTCTATGCCACCGAGCAAGGCGCGTTCCTCGCCGGCTACGTCGCGGCGAGCGTGACCAAGACCGGCAAGGTCGGCGTCTTCGGCGGCATCAATATCCCGCCCGTGGCCGACTTCATGGTCGGCTTCCAGGAAGGCATCGAGTATTACAACTCCAAGCACGGCACCAAGGTCCAACTGCTCGGCTGGGACAACGCCAAGAAGGACGGTCTGTTCACTGGCGACTTCAACGACCAGGACAAAGGCAAGCAGTTCGGCCAGAACCTGATTGACGAAGGCGCGGATGTGATCATGCCGGTGGCCGGCCCGGTGGGCCTCGGCACCGCCGCCGCCGTGAAAGAGAACAAGGGCGTGATGCTCGTCGGCGTGGACACCGACTGGTACGTCAGCGCGCCGGAGTACAAGGACATCGTTCTCACCAGCGTGTTGAAGCACCTCGAACTGTCGGTGCAGACGGCGGCCAAGGCCGTGGCCGACGGCTCGTTCAAGGGCGGCACGCAGGTGGCCACCCTCGCCAACGGCGAGATCGGCATTGCGCCGTTCCACAACTTCGACTCGGCGGTGTCCGCCGACGTCAAGAAGGAACTGGCTGAGGTGACGAAGGACATCATCTCCGGCACCATCAAGGTTGATTCCTTCTCCACGCTCAAGTAACGCGTCGCCGAAACAGCAGAACCATGCAGACGCTTCGCGCCGAGCTGTGGCTTGACGCTGTGCGTGCTGCGTAGCGCGTGTGATAACTGGCGGCTCGGAGGAAAACCTCCGGGCCGCCAGTTTGTCTTTTTGCGTAGATATGCTAAACTGACTCGCTATGCCACCTATCCTCGAACTTCACGGCATCACCAAACACTTTCCCGGCGTGCTGGCGAACGATCACATCGACCTCACGCTCAATCAGGGCGAGATCCTGGCCCTGCTCGGCGAAAACGGCGCGGGCAAGTCCACGCTGATGAACGTGCTCTACGGACTCTATCAGCCGGACCAGGGTGAGATCGTCGTCCGAGGCAAGAGGATCACCGTACACAGCCCGAATGACGCCATCGCCGCCGGGGTAGGTATGGTGCATCAGCACTTCATGCTCGTGCCGGTGCTCACCGTCACCGAGAACGTCATGCTTGGCGTCGAGTCGCTCACCGCCGGCGTGTTCCTCGACCGCAAGGCGGCGGCGGCGCGCATCCGCGAGATTTCAAAGCAATACGGGTTGCAAGTGGACCCGGAGGCATACATCAAAGATCTCCCGGTCGGCCTTCAACAGCGCGTCGAGATCATCAAACTGCTCTACCGCCACGCCGATATCCTGATCCTCGACGAGCCGACGGCCGTGCTCACCCCGCAGGAGGCCGACGAACTCTTCAAGGTCATGCGATCGCTGGTGGCGCAGGGCAAGTCCATCATCTTCATCACGCACAAACTGCGCGAGGTATTGGCCGTGGCCGACCGGATCGACGTCTTGCGGCTGGGCAAAGTCGTCGGCGAGGCTGGGCCGAAGACGGCCACCGAGTCCCTGCTGGCCTCGATGATGGTGGGCCGGCAAGTGGAGCTCAGAGTGCATAAGACGGTGGCCAAGCCCGGCGAGGCCGTGCTGCGTGTGAACGATCTGCGCGTGCTGGACGACCGCGAGAACTTGATGGTGGACGGCGTTTCGTTCGAGGTGCGCGCCGGGGAAATCCTGGGCGTGGCCGGGGTGCAGGGCAATGGGCAGACCGAACTCGTGGAGGCGCTCACCGGACTGCGGCCGACGCTCGCCGGGCGAATGTTCATAGACGGCCACGAGGTGACGCGGGCCAGCCCGCGCCGCGTGGTCGAACTCGGCGTCGCCCACATTCCAGAGGACCGCCAGAGCGACGGCCTGGTGCTTTCGTATCCCGTCGCCGACAACCTGGTGCTCAATACATATTACCTCCCGCCCTTTGCGCGCGGCGTGGTCATGCAACAACCGGAAATCGAGCGGGCCGCCGCCGAACGAGTCGAGCAGTTCGACGTTCGCACGCCCGGCATTCAGACCACCGCCGGGTCGCTTTCCGGCGGCAACCAGCAAAAGGTGATCGTGGCCCGCGAATTGTCGCGCCCGATCAAACTACTGATCGCCGCCCAACCCACGCGCGGTCTCGACGTGGGTTCCATCGAATATATTCACAGCCGCATCATCGAGAAACGCGCCGCCGGCTGCGCGGTGCTGGCCGTCTCTACCGAGTTGGACGAAATCCTGGCTCTCTCCGACCGGATCGCGGTCATGTATCGCGGGCGGATCGTCGCCACCGTGGAAGCCCGGCGCGCGACGAAGGAATACCTCGGCCTGCTCATGGCCGGCGTCAGCCCCGATCAGATCGCCCCGCCAGAAGAAGGCGAAGAGGTCCAGGCCGTGTTTTAATTGTAGAGACGTTCCGGCGGAACGTCTCTACAAAATGGAGGTGCAACCTTGACTCAGGCTGTCTTGGCCCCCCCGGCTGGAGCGGCCCCCGCTCGTTGGCAACGCCTGCTTCAACCGCTCGTGATGCCTGCGCTGGCGATCCTGACGGCGTTGATCGTCGGCTCGCTGGTGATCGTGTTGTCGGATCAAGGCGTGCTGGACGCGCTCAAGAATGTTGTCGGCGCGCCGGGCGCGGTCTTCAGCGCGATGTGGGTGGCGATCATCACCGCGTATGGATCGTTGTTCCAGGGATCGTTGGGATCACCGGCCCAAATACTCGCGGCGCTAAGGAGCGGCGAGCCCAAGGCCCTGGTCGAGGCCTTCTACCCGGTGTCCGACAGCCTCGTGACGGCCACGCCGTACATTTTTGCCGGGCTGGCAGTGGCGGTAGGCTTTCGGTGCGGGTTGTTCAATATCGGCGCCGAAGGGCAAATCTATGTCGGCGCGATTTGTTCGGTGTGGGTGGGCTTCACCCTGAAGGGCTTGCCCCCCGTCCTCCACATTCCGCTGGCGCTTCTGGCGGGCGCCGCGGGCGGCGCGGCGTGGGCCTTTGTGCCGGCGATCCTAAAAGCCAAGACCGGCGCGCACGAAGTCATCAATACCATCATGATGAACTACATCGCCTTTCGCTTGAGCGAATGGCTGCTCAGCGACAAGGGGCCGCTCAAGCGTCCCGAGTCGGCGAACCCGGTCAGCCCGTTCATCGAAAAGTCCGCCGAACTGCCGCGCTTCTTCCCGGATCCGATTCGTTTCCATCTGGGCTTCTTCGTCGCGCTCGGCGTGGCCGCGCTCGTCTATTGGTTCCTCTTCAAGACCACGCTCGGCTTTGAACTTCGCACGGTGGGCGCCAATCCGAACGCGGCGAAATATGCGGGCATGAACATCACGCGCAACATCATCATCGCCATGTGTCTGTCGGGCGCGCTGGCCGGGCTGGCCGGGGCGAACGAAGTGCTGGGCCTGAACCATAACCTGGCGCTGGCGTTTTCGTCGGGCTACGGTTTCGACAGCATCGCGCTGGCCCTGCTGGGCAAGAGTCACCCGCTGGGCGTGGTGCTGGCGGCCCTGCTATTCGGCACGCTCCGCAGTGGCGCGACCCGGATGCAGAACGTCGCCAAGATACCGATTGATATCATTTCCGTCATTCAGGCGCTCATCATCGCCTTCATCGCGGCGCCCGCGATCATTCGCTCGCTCTACCGGATCAAGGTGAAAGGCGAGGGCGAGGGCGCGGTGTTCACACGCGGATGGGGCAAGTAGCGGATGGCCGATAGCAGATAGCGATTAGCCATTGGCTATCAGCCATCAGCCAACATGGAGCGAGGTATGGCAACAGTGACAACTACTGTCTCAACGAGAATGCTGACCGAGCAGGCGCACCAGACGCGGCAACGAGTGTTCGGCGTTGTTTTCATAGTCATCGCGCTCGCGTCGTACTGGTTATTTGCGCGAAATGTTGATGGCGGCCTCGTTTCGACTTTCGGCCTGAATCAAGGCAACGTGCCGGCCGCCGAGCGCCTGCCGGATTGGGAAATTCCGTCTTACGGCACGGTGACCGCGCTGGTGGTCGTCTCGGCCGCTGTCGGCGCGTATCAGCTGGCGCGGGGTTTCGGCCGGGCCACGAGTGTGATGCTCGGCCTGGTGGCGCTGTTCTTCGTCTTTTCGTTTCTCACCTGGGCAACGCGCGACCAGGCCATCAACCTGGCAGGGATGCTCAAGACCATGGTCTCCCGGGCAGTGCCGCTCACCCTCGGAGCGCTCTCCGGCATTTTGTGCGAACGGGCGGGAGTGGTGAACATCGCCATCGAGGGCTTGATGCTGAGCGCGGCGATGATGGCGGCGCTGGTGGGGAGCGTGACCCACAACCTGTGGATCGGCCTGCTGGCCGCTATGCTGACCAGCGCCCTGCTGGCGCTCTTCCACGGCGTGCTCTCAATCAAGTACAAAGTGGATCAGATCATCAGCGGCACGGTGATCAACATCTTCGCGGCGGGCATCACCAGTTTTATCTCGAGCAAATTCCTGCAGGTCTTCCAGGAACTGAACAACGCCGGCACGTTTCAAGCCTATCCGATACCGGTGCTGTCCAAGATTCCGTTCATCGGCGGCATCTTTTTCGACAGCAACATCTTCACTTACGGCGCATACGTCTTGTTGATCGTGGTGCACGTCGGGCTGTTTTACACGCGCTGGGGGCTGAGAGCGCGGGCTGTCGGCGAGCACCCGAGGGCGGCCGACACACTCGGCATCAACGTCTTCCGCACGCGCTACGTCAACGTCGTGTTGGGCGGGCTGGTGGCCGGGTTTGGCGGAGGCTACTTCACGCTGGGGTCGGTGGGCCGCTTCGACGAACTGATGACGGCCGGGCGCGGCTTCATCTCGCTGGCGGCGATGATCTTCGGCAAGTGGACTCCGTTCGGCGCGGCCGGCTCGGCGCTCATCTTCGGCTTCGCCGAGTCTCTGCAAGGCAAACTCGCCATTCTCAAGGTGCCGATCCCGTCGCAGTTTCTGCTCATGGCCCCCTACATCGCCACGATGATCGCGCTGGCTGGCGTGGTGGGCCGCGCCATCCCGCCGGCGGCGGATGGTCAGCCGTACGAGAAACAATAGCAACAGATGAGATTGCCGCCGCGCGCGCTCACCGGCGGGTTTGGCGCGCAGAGGCCGCCCGACCATCAGATCCGTCCAGGCCTCGATGTTCCAGATCAGGTGAACGAGCGTCGCGCGCAGAGTCCCCTGCCCGATGTCGAAGGGTCGGTCGAGTTGGCCGGGCATGAGTTCACGGCAGCGCGACAGGAGATGCCGCGTCGTCCAAGTATCGTGTTTCAAGAGACGTTCGAGGATGTCCATTCAGCCGATGCGCTCCTCGAAAAAAGCAAGCGTCCTCTCAAGAAGAATAACTGGCAACGCCCGCCTCGGCGTCGGGGAAGATTTTGAACAGGCTGGTGAAACCGGCGAGTTCGAGCGCGCGCTTGACGTTCTCTTGCACGCCGGCCAGGCGGAAGTCGCCGCCTTTGCGCTGGGTGTCCTTGAGGGCGACGAGTAAAGCGCGCAGGCCGGCGCTGTTGATGTAGTCCACCTGGCCGAAGTCGGCGACCATGCGAGTCTTGCCTTGTCTGATCTGCTCGCTCAGCGTGGCGCTGAGCGTCTCGATGGCCATTGCGTCGATCGTGCCGGTGATCGTCACGAGGAGCGCATTGTCCTTCTGGGCGGTTGTGATTTCCATTTTTTAAGTCTCCTTGGTTGAGCGCGTTTCCTGCTTGATGGGGTTGCATGATTTGACGAGTGTCAGGCGGTTGCCTCTTTCCCCGTCGGAGGCAAGGCTCACTTCGTCCATCGTCCGGCGAATGAGGTGCCACCCCAGCCCGCGCACGGGTCGCTCCGGCCAGTCGCTTTCGAGGTCGGGCGGCGGCACGGCCTCAGGATCGAAAGGGCGCGCATGATCGCGAATAGTGACGATCAGCCGATCGGCCTCGCGCTGAAAGGTTACGACGATCGGGCCTGGCGGCAATCCGGCGTAGCCGTGCTCGACGATGTTGGTGCAGGCTTCGTCCACGGCCAGTTTCAGGTCGAAGCAGGCCTCCTCGTCGGCGCCCTCACGCCGCGCCGCCTCCCAGACAAAATCGCGGAGTTCAGCGACGTTCTCCATGCGCGCCTCGCGAACGATCTCGACCGTCCGGCCCACGCTCAGGCCTCCACCGGCAGGAAGCGCTGCGCGTCGAGTTTACGGGCCGCTGCCATAATCACCTCGAAGCCCTTGCGCCCAAGCCGGCGCGAGAGCATGTCTCGGTTCATCTCGTTGTCCTCCACCACAAGTATCTTCGCCATCTCTCTCTCTTTGCGGGAACCAATCAGGATTGTAAGATAATTCCGCTTTGATGACAAATCGGACTTGCCTGTATAATCCAAGTCGATGCTCCCCGTCCCCGCTTCGCCTCTAGCCCTCGTCGCATCCCGCTTGCATCCCTTCTGCCCGTTGAACTCTGCGATGCTGTGCGGCTCGATCCCTCGCCCGCCGTTCTGATGCGCGTGTTCGAGTTTGCTCTCCCCTCTGCCGTATGGTAGACTCGCCCCGGTTTCGCTGGCGCCGCTTTTCACCCCTCTCAGCCCCTCGTCCTCAAACTCTCCACTGACGCCAGCCACAGGAGGTTGCCTTGCTCACACTGCCCGAGAAGATTCTTTTCGTCCTCATCGCCCTCGCCTCGGTGAGTCTCACCTGGGGCGGCGCTGAACGCATCGTTCGTATCATCCGGCGCGGCGGAGGAAAATTCGAGTTCGCGCACGTCACGCGACGCCTCTTCGATACACTGTACAAGACGCTGACGCAACAGACCGTTCTGCGGACGCGCTTCCTGTCGAGCCTCGCTCACGCTTTCGTCGCCTGGGCCTTCATCTATTATTTTCTCGTCAACGTCGGCGATGGGCTGGAAGGCTTCTTTCCCAACTTCGTTTTTCTCGGCCAGGGAATCATCGGCAACATCTACCGGCTGATCGCCGACCTGTTGAGCGTCGGCGGGTTGATCGGCATGGCCTCGCTCCTAATCCGCCGCCTCGTCGTGGGGCGCACAGTCTTCGGTTTCCGCGAGGGCACGCTCCTCCATCCGAAAGCCCTCGCCGGCATCAAACGCGACTCATTGATCGTGGCGAGTTTCATTCTCCTGCACGTGGGTTTTCGCTTCCTCGGCGCGAGTTTTCGCGCCGCCGAGTCTGGGCGCGACGCCTGGCAGCCCTTTGCCAGCCTGGTCGCGAGCTGGTGGACGGGCCTGACTCCGACCGCGATCGCCTTCATGCAGCACGTTTCGTTCTGGATGGCGCTTGGCCTCATCCTCGTCTTCCTGCCGTACTTCCCGCGCACCAAGCACATTCATATCTTCTTCGCGCCGCTCAACTTCCTGCTCAAGCCGGAGCGAAAATCCATCGGCGCGCTTGAGAAGATTGACTTCGACGATGAGTCGCTCGAGCAGTTCGGCGCGGCGAAGATCGAGCATCTCTCGTGGCCGCAGATAATGGACTCCTATGCCTGCATCATGTGCAACCGATGTCAGGACGCCTGCCCGGCCTACGCCACTGGCAAAGTTCTCTCGCCGTCGGCGCTGGAGATCAACAAACGCTATCATCTCAACGAAGCCGGCGCCGCCCTCGCCGCCGGAGGCGAGTCGGCGCTCAACCTGCTTGACTTTGCCATCAACGCCGAGGCGGTGTGGGCCTGCACGACTTGCGGCGCGTGCGTTGACATCTGCCCCGTCGGCAACGAGCCGATGCGCGACATCCTCGACATCCGCCGCAACCTGGTGCTGATGGACAGCTCTTTCCCGACTCAGTTCCAGCAGGCCTTCAAGGGCATGGAGCGAATGGGGAATCCGTGGAACATCGCACCGGACTCGCGGCTGGATTGGGCCAAGGGCCTCGCCGCCGTAGGCATCAGTGTCCCAACCATCGAGCAAAACCCCCAGCCCGACATCTTGTGGTGGGTGGGTTGCGCGCCGGCCACCGACGCGCGCGCCCAGAAGACGGCCCGCGACTTCGCCAGGATTCTCAACGCGGCGGGAGTCAACTTCGCCGTGCTGGGGCGGACGGAACGATGCACCGGCGACTCGGCGCGG
Source organism: Chloroflexota bacterium (assembly GCA_016200785.1). Classification (GTDB taxonomy): domain Bacteria; phylum Chloroflexota; class Anaerolineae; order Anaerolineales; family JACQED01; genus JACQED01. The sequence continues at coordinate 5,783 of JACQED010000199.1, read as the reverse complement.
CGGTCGGGCAACGAGGCGCTGTTCTTCGAACTCGCCGGCGGCAACGTCGAAACGCTCAACGAGGTGAAGCCGAAGCGCATCGTCGCCACCTGCCCGCACTGCCTGCACGCGCTCGCCAACGAGTACGGCGCGTTCGGCGGGGACTACGAAGTCATCCACCACACGCAACTCATCGAGGAACTATTCGCCGCCGGAAAACTCAAGGCGAAGCCGGACGATCGGGCGAGCGTCGCCTTCCACGATCCGTGCTACCTCGGCCGGCACAACGGCATCTACGGCGCGCCGCGCGAGGCGTTGAAGCACGCCGGGGCCGGCGTCGTAGAACTGCCTCGGAACCGCAACCGATCTTTCTGTTGCGGCGCGGGCGGCGCGCAGATGTGGAAAGAAGAGGAACACGGCGTGGAGGGTGTGAACGCCAATCGCTTCCGCGAAGCGCAGGCAACGGGCGCGAAGACGCTGGCCGTCGGCTGTCCCTTTTGTATGATCATGCTCACCGACGCGGCGAAAGCGGCCCAGGGTGAAATGGAAGTGAAGGACGTGGCGGAAATTGTCGCAGAAAACCTGTAGGCTTTTGAACCGCGATGACACGAAGACCGCCACGAAAGGAGAAATCTTCGCGCCCGCCTGCCCCGCCAGGGATTGAGGGGGCGCGTCTTCGCGATGATTGCATTGGACTGCGGCGGGAGGCCGCGCGATGGACGCGAATTGAGCAGTGACCCAGCACGACCGAAGGCCGGGGCAGGACGAGGCTCTGCGTTCCGCCGATGTGTGGCCGTGGCTGGCTGTGCTGGCGTTGAGCCTGGCCGTCACGGCGTGCTTATCGGCCGCGGGATTCAGTGTTCAACGGGTGGATGTGTTTCATGCGGCCTATTTCGACAGTTGCGCCGTCCGCGCTTATCAAGTTCACTGGCAAGACGGCCGCGCGCCCGCCTCGCTCGTGTACGGTTACGGCGCGAGTCAAGTGTCCTTCGTGTCGCTGGAAATCTGGATAGCCAACGGGCCGACGCTCAGATTCAGCAAGACGCTGCCAACCGTGTGCCCGGGGACAGTTGGAAGTTCCCCGTGAATTGTCTCGGAGACACTGCCAATGGAGTGGACTAAAGAACTTCAACTGGAGATGTACCTTCAGATGCTGCGCTCGCGCCGATTGGACGAGCGCTCGTGGGTTCTGCATCGTCAGGGCAAGATCGCCTTTCACATCTCGGCCATCGGCCACGAGGCGACGCAGGTCGGCGCGGCCTACGGATTGCGGCGCGGGCACGATTGGGTCGCGCCATACTACCGCGACCTCGCGTTGATGCTGTGCCTCGGCCTCACCCCGCGTGAATTCGCGTTGGGGCTGTTCGGCAAGAGTGGAGAGCCTTCCTCGCTGGCGCGGCAGATGCCGAGTCACTGGGGGCTGAAGCGGGCCAACGTGATCTCGACTTCCTCGCCGGTCGCCACGCAAGTCTCACATGCGGCCGGCCTCGCGCTGGCGATCAAACTGCGCGGCGACGATCGGGTCGCCTTGACGACGATCGGCGAAGGCTCGACCTCGCAAGGCGAATGGTACGAAGGGTTGAACTGGGCCGCCGTCCATCGCCTGCCGTTTATCTGCGTGGTGCAGAACAACACCTATGCCATCTCGGTGCCGCAGAAACTTCAGATGGCGGTGCCCAACGTAGCCGACCGCGCGGCGGCGTTTGGCATGACCGGCGTCGTGGTGGACGGCAACGACGTGCTAGCCGTCCATCGCGCGGTGAAAGAGGCGGCCGATCGCGCGCGGCGCGGCGACGGCCCGACCCTGGTCGAGGCCAAAACCTATCGCCCCGTGCCGCACTCCTCCGACGACGACGATCGCTCGTACCGCACACGCGAAGAAGTCGAGGAGTGGAAGAAGCGCGACCCGATCTCCCTGTTCAAGAGTTATCTGGAAATGCAGGGCATCCTGACGAATACGATCAGCGAGGAAATGGAATCGCACGCGATGGCCGAGGCCGACGACGCGGTGAAGTTTGCCGAAGAAGCGCCCTACCCGGACGTCGAGGTGGCGAAGGGGCCGGTATATGCGTAGGAGTCTTTCCGATGGCCGAAGTGACTTTGATTGAGGCGATCCGGCAGGCGATGGACGAAGAACTCGCCCGAGACGATCGCGTCTTCATCACGGGCGAGGACGTCGGGCCGCGCGGCGGGGTGTTTCGCGCGACGCTCGGGCTGTTCGACAAATACGGGCCGCAGCGCATCATCGACTCGCCGCTGGCCGAGTTGTCCATCGTCGGCGTCGGCATCGGCGCGGCGCTCTACGGCCTGCGCCCGATCTGCGAAATCCAGTTCGCCGACTTCATCCATCCCGCCTTCAATCAGATCGTCAGCGAGGCGGCGAAGATGTATTATCGCTCCGGCGGTGAGTGGACGGTGCCGATGGTGATCCGCGCGCCCTACGGCGGCGGCATCGGCGGCGGGCTGTATCACTCGCAAAGCGTCGAAGCCTTCTTTACGCACGTGCCCGGCCTCAAGGTCGTCATCCCCTCGAATCCTTACGACGCGAAAGGCCTGCTCAAGTCGGCGGTGCGCGATCCGAATCCGGTCATGTTCTTCGAGCCGAAGAAGGGTTATCGGCTGATCAAAGGCGAAATTCCCGACGGCGAGTACACCGTGCCGATCGGCCCGGCGAACGTAAGCCGCGCCGGGAACGACTTGAGTGTGTTCGCCTACGGCATCATGCACTACTACACGCTGCAAGCGGCGGAGATGGTTGCCGCCGAGGGCATCAGCGCGGAAGTCGTGGACTTGCGCACGCTTCTGCCGGTGGACAAAGAAACGATCATCGCTTCGGTGAAGAAGACCGGCAAGGCGCTGATCGTCCACGAAGACAACCTGACCGGCGGCTATGGAGCGGAGGTGGCGGCGATCATCGCCGAAGAAGCCTTCACTGCCCTCGACGCTCCGGTGAAGCGCCTGGCCGCGCCCGACGTTCCGGCCGCGCCGTTCAGCCATCCGATGCAGGACTGGTTCATGCCAAACCCGCAGAAGATTGCGGCGGCGATGAGGGAATTGGCGAACTACTAAACGTCAAACTCCAAAGGTCAAACTCCAAAACAGTCGTCGAAGATTCGGGGTTTGAGTTTTGGAGTTTGGAGTTTGGAATTTGGAGTTACACAGATGCTCACCAAAGTCATCATGCCCCAACTGGGCGAGAGCGTTGTCGAGGGAACGGTCGGCAAGTGGCTGAAGAAAGAGGGCGACATTATCAAGGAGTTTGAGCCGCTGATCGAAGTCACGACCGACAAAGTGGATACGGAGATTCCATCGCCCGCGACCGGCACGTTGTTGAAGATTTACGTGACCGAGGGAACGACGGTGAGGGCAGGCACGTTGCTGGCGTATGTCGGCCAGGCCGGCGAATCCTTGCCGGAGGGCGTCCCAGCGGTCGCGCCTCAACCCGCGCACGCAGCCCGGGTCGCGCCTTCGCCGCTTCCCTCTGCCACCCAAGACCTCGGTTTCATCTCGCCGGTTGTCGCGAAGATCGCCGCCGAGCATGGCGTGGACCTCGCACAAGTCAAGGGAACCGGCCAGGGAGGCCGTGTCACGAAGAAAGACGTGCTGGCGTTCGTCGAAGGGCGCGGCGCGATCCCGACGGCTGAAATCCCGGCGTGGGAACAGCCCGGCTACGGCGAACTCTTCCGCCCGACCGAGGAAGTCTTCGGCCTGGCTAAGACTGCCGCGCCGACTCCGGCTCCCGGCACTGCGATTCCGCTCAGCAACATTCGCAAATCAATCGCCGAGCACATGGTTCGGAGCAAGCACACTTCGCCGCACGTCACGTCGGTGATGGAAGTGGATATGAGCCGGGTCGTCGCCCACCGCGAGGCGCAGAAGGCGATCTTCGCCCGCGACGGCGTGAACCTGACCTTCACTGCCTACTTCGTCGTCGCCAGCGTCGCCGCGCTCAAACAGTATCCCATCGTCAACAGCAGTTGGGGCGCAGACAAGATTCTACTCAAGAAGGAGATCAACATCGGCGTCGCCGCCGCGATTGACGAAGGGCTGATCGTCCCGGTAATCAAAGACGCCGATCGGAAATCCCTGCTCAAGATCGCCGCCGAATTGAACGATCTGGCGCAACGGGCGCGCAACAAACAACTCAAGCCCGACGAAGTGGCCGGCGGGACGTTCACCATCACCAATCACGGCGTTGCCGGCAGCCTGTTCGCCACGCCGATCATCAACCAGCCGCAGTGCGCCATCCTCGGCGTCGGCGTGATCGAGAAGCGGGTGAAGGTGATCGACGACGCCATCGCCATCCGCCCGATGGTGTATCTATCGCTGACCTTCGATCATCGGATTCTGGACGGGGCGATCGCGGATTACTTTCTGGCGAAGGTGAAAGAGGCGTTGGAGAAGTGGAGGTAGCGAGGAAGGCAAGGAGTATAATTGCGGCTAGGACCGTCTGAGAATGTCAAGCTCCAGCCTTGTCCCGGATAGCCCATTCCGGGTGGATATTGCCAAGCCAGTGCCGAAGCGCGTCATCCGGGCACTGGCGAAACTGATCGCCGAGAAGTTTGATCCGGACAAGATCGTTCTGTTCGGCTCACATGCCTACGGCCGCCCCACGCCATGGAGCGATGTGGACCTGCTGGTGGTGATGGAGACGCCGAAAGACCCGCTCGAACACGCGCTGGAAATCCGAATGGCTTTGCCTCCCCGGTCTTTTGGATTGGACCTACTGGTCAGATCACAAACAGAGATCGAGCGACGCATAATTATCCATGATTGGTTTCTGATTGAGATTACGACTAAAGGAAAAGTGCTGTATGAACGAAACAACGGCCGAGTGGGTGTTCAAGGCCGAAAACGACTTCGACATCGCCCATCGAGCAATGGGAAGAAGCGAAAACGAACCGCCCATCACTGACGCCGTTTGTTTCCATTCGCAACAGTGTGCCGAGAAATATCTCAAAGCCGTTCTACAGGAGGAGGAGCAACCCATTCCGCGAATTCACGGGCTGATTGCTTTGCTCGAGGCCTGTATCGTCCTTGACGTAGAACTTGAGACGCTCCGAGAAGATTTGGAGGGCTTGGAAGGGTACGCCGTTGCAGTCCGTTATCCGGGCGCGAATCCTTCCGCCGAATTTGCCGAACGCGCGCTGAAAGCCGCGACTCGTGTCCGCTCTTTCATTCGGGCCAAACTCGGCCTCGACCATCCGCCTGAAACACAGGAGACCGAATCAAAATGACCTACGATGTCCTCGTCATCGGCGCCGGGCCAGCCGGCTACGTCTGCGCCATCCGCGCCGCGCAACTCGGACAGAAGACCGCCATCGTCGATCGCGAATTTCTCGGCGGAGTGTGCCTGAATATTGGCTGTATTCCGTCGAAAGCCCTGCTCAAGAACGCCGAGATCGCGCATACGCTCCGGCATCGCGGCAAAGAGTTCGGCTTCTCATTCGAGAATCTGAATCTCGATTACAGCGCCGCCGTCAAACGCTCGCGGCAGGTATCGAATCGGCTTGTCAAAGGCGTCGAATTCTTGATGAAGAAAAACAAGATTGACGTTCACATGGGCACGGCGATGCTCAAGTCGGCCTCGCAGGTCGAAGTCACGGCGAAAGATGGCGGCCAACGGACGCTCGACGCGAAGAACGTCGTGATCGCCACCGGCGCGCGCCCCAGCACGATCCCCGGCGTCACACCCGACGGCAAGAAAGTCGTGACGTACCGCGAAGCGATCTTGCAGGAGACTTTGCCCGCCTCTGTCGTCATCATCGGCGCGGGCGCGATCGGCGTCGAGTTCGCGACCGTGT